>JBASWK010000068.1:0-32951 GCA_049276435.1 Gallionella sp.
GCGTAGGAGCGCACAAATTGCGAGATAGCCGTAGGGTGCGCCGTGCGCACCATTTATTGCTTTTCTCCCTTCTCCCGCAAGCGGGAGAAGGGGTGGGGATGAGGGAGTTTGAGCTGTAGCAATTTTATTTATGACTCAACGCACCTCACCCTAGCCTTCTCCCGCTTGCGGGAGAGGGAATTAAAGACAAGTAGGGCGGGGCGTTCGACATGGGTTTCGTAGGTGCGAATTCATTCGCACGTTTTTGCGATCATGGAAAGGGTAAAAAACCGTGCGAATAAATTCGCACCTACGGCAAGTTGTAGGGGAAGGCTGAGATGGGGGTTGAGAGCTTGCATCCGAGCGACGATTTCAATCCCCACCCTAACCCTCCCCCTGCTAGGGGGAGGGGATTAAAGGCAAGTAGGGCGGGGCGTTCGACATGGGTTTCGTAGGTGCGAATTCATTCGCACGTTTTCGCGATCATGGAAAGGGCAAAAAACCGTGCGAATAAATTCGCACCTACGCGATGTGCGTAGAGTGCGCCGTGCGCACCATTTATGCGCTAATTCCCGTGAGCCTGTTTGTTCGCCTCGACATAGGCGCGCAACACGGCGTTGATGCGCGTTTGATAACGCTTACCTGTGTGCTTAAAAAAATCGATGACATCGGAATCAATGCGCAAGGTAACCTGTGTTTTATGCTCTGCAATCGGCTGTTTAACCAATTGCCAGAATGCGTCGGTTAATTCTGGCGCGTCGCTATAGTCGATAGATTCATCTGACATAGCCGCTACCGCCGACAGTTCGGCGTGTTGTAAAACGGTGAGCGGCGATGCGTTGTTAGGGTCAAGCGTGAACTTGACCGTATTTTTTGCGTTCTCTTTCATTTGCTTTCCTCGCTGAAATAATCCGAATGATGTCACCATCGCGAACGGTATAAACCACGTACAACACGGCTTGAGATACCGCACCAATCGTGACCCAACGGTCTTCACCATAGCTTTCGCGGTCATCATAGGCTTCAATACGGGATGAGTCTAAAAACACCCGTGCAGCCAACTCAAAGCTAACACCATGTTTTATTTTGTTATTGTCCGCCTTAAACTTGTCCCAGTCAAAATCCATTGTAGTTTCTTTTGTAGTTTTTGAATGATAGGCTTGTTGAGTGAATAAATAAAGCCCGTAGGATGATTTATGGTTGGCGTAATTGTTGAACTTCGTCTTCAGTCAGTCCTGTTTTAAGGGCGATAGTGGCGTTGTCTAAAATGTCTAATAGGTTGCGGGCGATGATTTTTGCACCTTCTTCAAGCCCTCTTTGATGCCCTTTTTTCTCACCCCTTTTCTCAGCCTCTTTCTCCGCCGTTTCCATCACCCCTTTCCAATCCCGATAGTTTTTTAAACTTTCAAAATACGCATCGCGTTCGATGGGGTTGAAGCAGGCGAGTTGGGCGGTTTCAAATAGTTCGGGGAATACGCCTTCATTTAAGACGGCGGGGATTTCTTGTAAATCTTGCAAGTGTATGAAAACATACAGCCATTTGTCTTGCAGCGTTTCTAACTCTTCCAAGGTTTTTTTGAAGTGTGGCAGGGACAAATAGATAAAGGTTAGCTTGTCGTAAAACAACTGTCCGTGTTGGTTTTTAAGCTGGACAACATGCAGCACTTCGTCGTTGTTGCGGTCTTCGTCAAACACAAAATCCAAAATGCCGACGGTATAAACGGCGGACAAGTTGTAATCCCATTCGCCGCGCTGCGCCTGTTCTTGAATCGGAAAAGTCGCGTAATACACGGTGCGGTCTTTGAAAAAATTGTGTTTGGCTTTTTGCAGTTCCACCACAAAACGCTCGCCTGCGGGGCTGACACAGCTCAAATCAAAAATCGCGCGGCGGTCAAATTCGGTTAAGCCTAGACGTTCGGTGCGGGTGTATTGCAGGTCTTGAATTTGGTGTTTTTCGGGCAGCAGCGTGTTGAGGAAGTTAATCAGCACCGCCTTGTGTGGCTCTTCGCCAAATAGTTTTTTAAAACCGAAGTCGGTGAATGGATTGAGGTATTTGTCTTTCAACATGGCGCGCCCCTAAGGTCAAAATGAGGGCGGATTTTAGCATAGTCGTCTGCGGGATAAATGCTGCGCATTCACTTAATCTACGCGCTATCCCCGACTTGCGCGCTCAACTAAAAATTGCCTAGGCTTCTGGTATTCACAGCCATAATAAACAGAATCGGTATAATCATCGCTTGGACTTTTTGCACCTAGTATGACGGCGCGTAAAAATACATTTAGAGTGGGTTATTTCAAATTGGCGGCTTTGATTCTAGGGGGAAAAATGTCCGATCACGATATTACTTGGCTTGCTGAGCCGCATATGCAGGCTCTTTTTATGCAGTTTCCTTTGCCTATGGTGATTGTGGGGCGGGAGGGACATATTCAGCAATTTAATGCCTGTTTTAATGAAACGTTTGGGGTGGGTTGGCTAGAGTCGGTCGATTGGGACACGCTGTTGCAGAAGATTGTCGAAGGCGCGCGCGAGCCGATTACTTTTCGTTGCGATCACTGCGCAGAAGAGGTGTTTGTGCGCACGGTGAGTATGACGGACGGTGTTATTTTGGTCATCGAAAAGTCCACGAATCATGCTTACCAAAAAGAACTGCGGGCATTGCATCAACGGGTGCAAGAACTGGAAAAAATCAGCGTGTCTGATCGGTTGACTGGGGCTTGGAATCGGGTTCATTTTGATCGTACGGTTGCCATTGAGATGGGGCGGAGTGCGCGCTATCGCCAACCATTGAGCCTTATTTTCTTTGATATAGATCATTTTAAACACGTCAACGACACTTTCGGTCACGCGGTGGGCGACCAAGTGCTGTGCGAACTCGTTAAAACTGTCAATGCCAATATCCGCATTTCCGATATGCTGTTCCGTTGGGGCGGCGAAGAATTTGTGATTCTGGCGACTGCGACACCATATCGTTCGGCGGGTGTCTCGGCAGAAACCTTGCGCCAAAAAGTGGCTCAACAGCCCATGACGGGCGTAGGACACATTACCATTAGCTTGGGGGTGGCGGAATACGTCGCGGGGGAGAGTGAAACGTGTTGGTTTAAACGTGCAGATGCGGCGTTATATGAAGCGAAAAACACGGGGCGCAATCGCATCATCATCGACCCGCATAATAGCAGTGATGCTTGGACAAGTACCGAAAACACAGCGGTATTGCGGCTCGCTTGGCGGGATGCTTATTGTTGCGGTCACCCTGTGATTGATGAGGAACATCAGCATTTGTTTGACTTGGCGAACGCCCTTATCAATGCCACTTTTGCGCGGGGTGAATATCCTCAAGTGTTTAATGACGCATTGGCTGAATTATTAGCACATGTCAGCAAACATTTTGCCAGTGAGGAAGCGATACTCGCCGAATATCATTACCCCGATCTGGCGGTGCATATACATGCACACCACAAGCTAATAGAACACGCCTTGCAACTACGTGATCGCGCGTTGGCGGGTGGGGTGACCATGGGCGAATTAGTGGACTTTTTGGCAGATGAAGTGGTCGCGCGTCATTTGCTCAAAACAGACCGTGAGTTTTATGGGCTGTTTAGCCACCTGCCCACCGCTTAGCGAACCTAATGTGCGGGAGATGTCGTGTCGTAGGGTGCGCCGTGCGCACCATTCATGTCGCGATAGCGTGCGCACGGCGCACCCTACATAGCTTGCTCACACAACCGTAGCCCGTATGCAATACGGGTTTTTTGCGTACCTCATTCCCGTATTACATACGGGCTACGTCGGTTGCGGGTGTGCGTAGGATGGTTTATGTCATAGGGTGTGCCGTGCGCACCATTCATTTCGCGTAGCGTGCGCATGGCGCACCCTACAGGGTTCCCGTATTACATACGGGCTACGTTTTACGTTGCGCGCATTTGCGCAAATTGGGAAAGTAGTGCGGCTTTTACCCTGGCGGTTTGTTCTGTGCGGTAAGCATTCCACCTAGGGTTATTGGATTCAAAGGGGAAGGCTAGCTTATCTAAGCTCAATAAATCGTAGATATTGACCCAGTCTTCGCCTACTTTGAGGGCGAGGCTAGGGTTGAATAAGTAGTTGCCTTGTTTGATTCGACAGAATAATTTGCGGTTGTAACGATCATTGCGATTGCGTTCATTTTTGGACAAAATACCCGACAAATAGGCGCGTTGGCGGCGATGCGCAGGCAAAATATCCAGCGGGAAATCTTTCACGGCATCCATAATATCTTGCGTGGAAAAAGCTTCGACTTGATGCAGCTTGCGTCCTGCCACCCGATAAAACAGGGCAATAAATAAGTTGACCATAAAAAAGTCCATGGTATGTTTATCTAATTTAACCAAACGACCGTCTACTTGAATGCTCAAACTGTCGGGGGCGAGTTGGGCGTAGCAGGCGGACAGGTGGCTGCGGGCATATTTTTCATGTTGACTGGCTTGGTTGAGCGCGATGTGCAGGGCGTTGTGTCCGTTGCTGTCCAACAGTTCGGTGTTGGGTTCGCGACTTGCCAGTTCTTTGATTAAGCTGTTGTTGCCCAACCATGCCGCCACCATGAGCGGGGTTTGGTTAAATGGATTGCGCACATCCACGCCAAACTTATTGATTTGGTTGAATAAGTTAGTGGTGTTTTTGCTTTGATAGGGCAAGAAGTATTTTTGCACAAGCAATTTGATGCCATTTTCAGGGTGCAGCGCGGGCTTGAAATCGCTTTGCGCCAAGGCGTTCAATAGCGGTTGGTCTTGATACACCAGCGCGTATTCAAATAGGGCAAGTTTGGATTTTTTATCATTTTTTTCAATGGCTTGTAAACGCAAATTCGCCAGTGTTTCGCCTGTATAGACCGACCAGTCAGGGACTTGTTGTTTGAGTATCTCACGGCGGATACGTTCAGCTTGCTCTTGTTTGCCTTGCAATTCCAACTTGTGCGCTTCGCGTTGCCATTCTTCCACGCTAGAACCTTGATTCGCCAAGGTTAAACTATTTTGCGCTTCTTTTAATCCCAATAAATCCAAGATGCGTTGCTTGTCATCCGCTTCAATCCAATACAAATTACACACCGCTCGCGTCAGGGCAACATACAGCGCGTTAATGTAGAACTTATAGACTTCCAAGGACTTATCGGTTTTATCCTTGCTGCGGGCATATTTCAAATCCTGCTGCAACTGTGCGTGGGTAATGCCGTGGCTAATCTCACGAAAACGTTTATCTTCGGCGGTCAGGAAGTTGTATAAAATGATGTTTTCGTATTCCAAGCCTTTGGCTTCTTGTATGGAAAACACCAGCGGCGTATTGAAATGACGTTGCGCCAAGGCTTTTTGTTCGGCGTGCATCACAATCACCGCAAAGCGCGTTGAGGTACGGGTTTTGGCATCCAGTTCGCGGCGGATGGAATCGGTATCTTGCAAAAACACCACCTCGCCACTGACATGCCCGTTGCTTTCCACCAGATAATGGCTTTCTTTGTCTATCGAGCCAAAGCGGGCATTTTTTAGTAACAATAGCCGATTTGCCAATGCAGTCACTTGCGGTGAATTGCGGTAATTGGTATGCAAAATGCGCACCAATTCCGCCTCGCCTTGTATCTCATCATGTTGATAAAACAGGCTTTTAACTTTGCTCCATGAGAAAAAGTTGGGGTGAACAATCTGGTTTGAGTCGCCGCATAACAAAAATGCGTTGGGGTCGCGCAGACTTTTAAGAATCAAGTACAGCTGGATATTGGTCAAATCTTGCACTTCATCCACCACCACAAAATCATAACGCGCCGTGCTGCGTTGCAAATACTGGTGGCTTAAAATGTTGCTGTCATACAAATGGCTTTCCTGCAAAAAATGCAAGTAGCGGGTGAACAAGTCATACACCGCCTCACGCTCGTCGGCGAGGAAAATGGATTGTTTTACCCCTAAAGCCAAGTAATCCTCGCGACTCAACCACGCGGTTTCCACCGAGGGGCCTGTGAGTACCCCGCGAAATTCTTCAAATAATTTGTGCGCGTCTTTGATGCTATGTGGTTGGCGTGCGTGCCAGCCGACAAATTGGCGGAAGTTAAGCGGCTTCTCAGTGGGAACGTGTATGCTTTCTAAGTACTCTTGGAACGATAAAAAATCGACGTTTTGGTGTTCATTATCATAGTGATGTGCGTAATACAAATCGCGTGAATTTTTAACCAAATAGGACGACAGCGTGACATACAGCACCTCCCCAGGGGCGGCTTTCATCTTTTCTAGGGTCAGTGCGGTTTTGCCACTGCCCGCCGAACCGATAATCACCAAGGGCGGACGCAGGTTATAGACTTGCTGTTGTGCTTCATCAAACGAGATGATTTTGTTCAGCAAATTGAAATGCTTGTGCTGTGGATTGAGGTAAGCGAGGACAGGTGCGTCGTCGGGCAAACTGGCTAACTCAGGAATTTTGTCTTCTTCAATCGCGGCACCTTGCAAAAAACGCGATGTGGCATAGTCGTGATTTTTTAAATACTCCAAAATCAGCGCGTAATTGTTACCTTGATAACGGTGTATGGCAAACAACAAACGATCCGTGCGATTCAAGCGTGCGCGATATAAATTGTCCCCAACTTTCTTCACATCCGCCGATTTTAAGTCGTCTGCCTCGATGAATTTGCGCCATTTTGCAAAACCTACGATGGCGTTAGCGTCAAGTTCGTTATAAAGCAGAATGTGCATGATGAGAAATTTTGGCGTTAAATAAATGGGCGCGTAGTATAAACCGTTGAACCAAAAATCTCCTACGCTGCTCGAATAGAGGTCCCATCAGTCTTGGAACATGTAAACCATTTGTTTGACTGAGAGGCTTACCCTATACTTCACTATCCTTTTTGCGAGCATATAAGATGAAAATTCGATACTTACTGGCACTTTTGTGTGTCCTCCCCACCTGGGCTTTGGCAGAAATTTATAAGGCGGTTGATGCAAATGGGCATGTCACCTACTCGAATGCACCACTTAAGGGCGGTCGAAAAATTATTTCATCGCAACACGGGCAAGAACAACGGAGTACGAACAAGGTCGTCGGCAGCTCTCGCAACACCGCGTCACCGACGACCTTTCCTAGAATAGACAGCGAAACGCAAAAAAATCGTGACAATACCCGTCAAAAAATCTTACAAAACGAGCTGGAAAGTGAAGAAAAACTGCTGATTGAAGCCCGAAAAGCCCTGAAAGATGCCGAGAGTACCCCTACTGATCCAAAATTTGCAGCCAAAACAAAATCCGCCATGGATCAGATCAAAATCCACGAAAAAAATATCGAAGCATTAAATACTGAACTCTCCAAAATCAAATAGAAGCCGTGGCATATTTCGTGCTTATCCTCTAAAACTATGCGCGACTTCCCTTACATTACCTTAGAACATCTTGCCACCGCCGTTGTTGTGTTGGACGATCAGGTGCGCATTATCTATCTCAATCCTGCGGCAGAAAATCTATTTAGCACCAGTGGTAAAGGCTTGTATGGGCTGCCGTTGCCACAAGCTTTTTCTGATACCGAGCAATTGATTTGCGCGATTCAGCAAGCGTTGCACAACAATGCTTGCTACATCGAACACGATTTATCCTTAGGGGTATTAGGGCGTACAAAACAACATCTGCGCGGTGCTGTGACCCCTATACAGCTGGTGAAACGCTATTTGGTACTGGAATTCCACCCGATTGATCGCCCGTTAAAGTTAGCGCGCGAAGCGCAAATGTTTGATCAAACCCAAGCGAATCGGCTGCTGCTGCGCAATTTGGCGCATGAAATTAAAAACCCCTTGGGCGGCATACGCGGGGCGGCGCAGTTGTTGGAACATGAACTCGAAAAACCAGGGCTGCGTGAATACACTCAAATCATCATCCAAGAGGCAGATAGGCTGCGGGTGTTAATGGAAAAACTACTCACCCCGCAAGCCTCTACCCATTACAGCGCGGTGAATATCCACGAAGTGTTGGAGCGGGTGCGCAGCGTGGTGATGGCGGAAATTCCTGATACTTTGGACATCGAACGCGATTACGATACCAGCTTGCCGATGTTGGTCGGCGACCAAGCGCAACTGATACAGGTGATGCTCAATATCGTGCGCAACGCGGCACAAGCCATGCAAGGGCGGGGCAAAATTATTCTGCGCACCCGCATTGCCCGTCAGATTACCTTGATGAAACGCCGTCATCGACTCGCGCTGGTGGTGCATATTATTGATAATGGTCCTGGTATTTTGCCTGAATTGCGCGACAAAATTTTCTACCCGCTGGTGTCGGGGCGCGCCGATGGACATGGTCTAGGACTCACCCTCGCACAAGACTTTGTCAGCCAACACCAAGGCGCGATTGAATTTGAAAGCGAAGCAGGACGCACCTGCTTTTCCGTTTACCTACCACTACCTTGAGGCTGAGAAGGGTTAAAGGAGAAGAGAGAATGGGGAAGAGAGAAGGGAAGGTGGACGGGACACGGGGGTTTACCCTTCTCCCTTCCCTCTTCACCCTTCTCTTTAGACCCTTCCCCCTTCCCTCTTCCCCCTTCCCTGAATATAAATGACCAAACCCGTCTGGATTATTGATGATGACCGCTCAATTCGTTGGGTGCTTGAAAAATCGCTGCTGCGCGAAGGGATAGACTTTAAGAGCTTTTCCAGCGCGGATGAGGCGTTGCGCGGATTAAGCCAAGAAACCCCGCAAGTGGTGGTGAGTGATATACGGATGCCAGGCATGTCTGGGCTGGATTTTTTACAAGTTTTGCATCAACGTCACCCGCAAATTCCCGTCATCATTATGACCGCCTACTCTGACTTGGAAAGTGCTGTGACAGCATTTCAAGGTGGAGCGTTTGAGTATTTGCCCAAGCCATTTGACATCAATCAAGCGGTCGCACTGATACGCCGCGCGCTGGAGCAAAGCCGCCGCAAGGCGGAAGGCGTTGAAGCGGTCACCGTGGTCGCCGACATTTTGGGGCAAGCCCCCGCCATGCAGGAAGTGTTTCGCGCCATCGGACGACTGTCGCAATCTCATGCCACGGTGTTAATTAACGGCGAATCAGGGTCGGGCAAAGAACTGGTTGCCCGCGCCCTGCACCGCCACAGCCCACGTGCGGCACAACCGTTTATCGCCATCAACACCGCCGCCATCCCTAAAGACCTGCTGGAATCAGAATTGTTCGGACACGAACGCGGTGCATTTACAGGTGCGGCGGCGATGCGGCGGGGTCGTTTTGAGCAAGCGGAAGGTGGCACGCTGTTCTTGGATGAAATCGGCGATATGCCTGCGGATTTACAAACTTGCTTGCTGCGCGTGCTGTCTGATGGGCATTATTACCGCGTGGGTGGGCACCAGCCGATTAAAGCCAATGTGCGCATTATCACCGCCACCCACCAAAACTTGGACGAGCGTGTGAAACAAGGCTTGTTCCGCGAAGATTTGTTTCACCGCCTCAACGTGATTCGACTGCGTTTGCCCCCGTTGCGCGAACGGCGTGAAGATATCCCTTTGTTGGCAAAGTATTTTTTGCAAAAAAGTGCGGGCGAATTGGCGGTGGAACAAAAACAATTCAGCGAAGCCACGCTGCGCTATTTGAGTGCGCAAGACTTCCCAGGCAACGTGCGCCAACTGGAAAACTTATGCCATTGGCTCACCGTGATGACCCCGTCCCAAGTGGTCGAAATTGCCGACTTGCCCAGCGAATGGCGCGGACAAGCTGCCGAAGCGACCACGCTTGCCAGCGGCACGGGAGATTGGTGCAGCGCATTGGCAGACACCGCCGCACAAGCGTTGCAACGGGGGGATGAGCGCATTATGGACACGCTGACCCAACAGTTTGAACGCACCCTGATTTTGCAAGCCCTGCAACACACCCACGGTCGCCGCATCGAAGCCGCTATTTTATTAGGGATAGGGCGCAATACCCTAACGCGCAAAATTCAAGAACTAGGGCTAGAACCTGATGGCGATACGCCCGCGTAGGTTAAGTTTTAACCCGACATGGCGTGAAAGTCGGGATAAATCCCGACCTACGGTGGCGTATTGGTCAGCTCACTCAAATGGGAAATGTATTTCTCCATTCAATCCATAATTTTGGGTCGCGTTTGAGCTACGGACACTGAGTCGTCCATATTGGTGTTGTATGCCTAATCCTATGGTTTTGAAGCGCGTATCGTAGTCTACAGCCGCCTTCCAGTGTTCATTGATACGGTAGCCCGTCCCCAATTCGGGCAGCCAATAGCCCATTATCCAATTTGAACCCAAAAAGACCTCAAAATTATCAATAGGATAGGTAAATCGACCATGAGCCTTCGCGCCGAGTTTCTGGACAACGGTCTGGCGATTGATCGCATTTACGCCACTCAAAACAGGGTTGTAATAGATATAACCTGACGGATCACGCGCAAGGGTTGCGCTGTTTGCGGTTTCAAGGGTGTTGGGCATATTGCGCCAAGTGATTTGACCTAATAAATCATTGATTGCCAAATCTAGGTGCGCGCCTTGCGCCCAAGCGATTTTAGCCCCGACATCTAGCGCGTAACCTGCCCCTTCGGGCGTGCCTGGCACAATAAATGGATAGGTAGCGCGGCTGTTGCTGTCGTTTAACAAGGCGTTGTAGGTATAGCCCGTTGCGGTTGAGGTGGCCGTACCCGATACATCGGAAAATCGCGCACGCCTACCTTGCAAGAGTGAAATACCGATACCCAAGGAGAGTCCGATTTCATCGTGGATTGCCATGTTAAAACCTTTGTCAAGGCGCAGTCCTTTGACCTCAAATCCCTGAACCCGCAAACTGGTATTGAAAGTTTTCCCCGCAGGCACGGTCAGATGTTGTTTGTTGTCATAAATCATATCAACGGTGTCGCGGCTCGCTTCTATAAACTCTTCCAAGCGATAAATACTGGCTAATCGCCAACTGTCGTAGGTCGCCCCCAACTCAATGCGCACCGCACCCATTGCCAAATTGGTGCCGCTGCGTGGTGAATAGCTCCCGCTCCAATTGCCGTTAAAGTGTCTTGCTGAGGTGTAATCTGTTGCCATTAAGTAATTCACCGATGAATATACCCCTAATCCTTGTTTGCCCGCCATATCCGCAGGGTTTGAAAGTCCAAGCAAATCCGCATGACTGGTATTGGCTATCAACAAAAGTAGGTAAAACGTCATTTTTTTCATTATGGGATACCTAAAGTTAAGGTAAATGGGGAATGCTAAACAAAAAGCCGACAACGGTCGGCTTTTTGTTTACTTCAAATACAAGTGTACTTATTGCAGCGTGGTGAATGTCCCGTCAGTGTAATTCACCGTTGTGCCATTCAATGTACCAATCAGCGTACCTGGTGCCGTGGGCGTGCCGCCTACATACAAGTTACCTGTCAAGCCACTGGTAATACCTAGTGTGGTGGGTGTTCTGCTCAACACGCCTACCACCGTCCCAGAGGTGAGGTTGAAAGTTTGTGTCGGCGTATTGTTTAGAATCACCGCATTGGCCGTCACCGTATTGCCGCTTGGGTCATTAAAGATCAAGGATGCAGTATTTTGACCATTTACCGTTCTGTCTTCATTTAACGTGACGCGATACACCGCAGCAGGTACAACCGTATTGTTGGTCACACTGCCAGAGAACGTCCCTCTATCCTTAATGCGATTGGTGTTGCTCGGCATCTGCGTGATGTCATACGCTGTAAAATCACGCGTATCGGTTAATGTCCCCGTGAAGAATTGACCCACCGCCGTATTTGCCGTATTGGTGATACTGCCTGTAAACGACAGATTGGTGGGCTTGCAATAGAACCCACTCACATCACACATCACCGCACTTTCCGTCAACGTACCATCAAGTTGCGTGCCAAGTGCCGTTGCTTTTACGATCAATGTTGCTGTTTGACCCAAGTTACGCGCCAATAATGTCGTAGGCGGGTTGCCGTTTACATCTTCAAGATGACTAGATGAAGAGCCTGCCAACAACGCCAACGAACCCAAAGCCGTCCCATTCGCCTGCATCCCTGTGATTGTGCCTGTCGCGTCATACTTCGCCAATGCAAAACCTGCGGGTGTACCTGCTGGAGCAGCACCACTAGGATAAGTACGCGTCGAGTTCATAACAACATGATTATAAGCATAATTAACCCCATTCGCAGCGATGTCGCCATTAAAGGCAATCGTGCGATTCATCACCCCTGATTGCGTTGCTGTACCTGCATAGTTTGCTCCAGTTATTCGCGTATTTGGCGCAGTTGCAAAATACCTTGTGTCCGCTACAGACCAAGAAACATAGTTGTATGTATTTGCCGTTGTTGCAGGGGTGATGGTTGAGTTGAATGTATAGTAGGTAGCACTGCTTGAAGTCCATAAGGGAATATCTGCATTGCCTGAAGAACAGCTTACACTGATATTTGCAGGCAATGCCCCTGCCACAAATTGCGCAGGGGGTAAGAAATTACTTATGCAACTAAAAATCGTCCGATTTATATGACCCGACGAGTACACTGCCACCAAACCAGGATTCATGGTGTTAGATATTTGACAAGCTGGAAAGTTTATAGTCGCCACACACACAGGCAAACCTGCTAATCCCGTTGTTTTTACGCTCTCCATCAAATGAATACCCTTGTTCATTACGCTCATTTTATCGAGTACATTATTCAACTGTGGGGAAGTGGTCGTGTTCAGATTATTTCTCGCGGTCTGCATTTCAACATCCGCAAACCCTGTTCTGGAAGGATTGCTTAATTGCGCAAAACTGGTACGCAAGCTCCTGAACAAGTTTTTTGCGGTCGTGATAGGTGTGACTCCACCATTGCTTGCCGTAGCCGTCACCTGAGCTGCCACCCCGCTGGTTGGGGTGTAATTTGTAAAGGCAAGCGTTGGTGCAGAAGCCGCGTTGACGTGTGATGCAGCGCGTCCTTCTGCCGCAACCATAGATACACCAAAGTTGGTCGCAGCGGGCGTGCTGACAGCTGTTGCCCCCCTCATGCCATCCCAAACATCGTCAGAAAAATCAGCCCCCAAGTCATGCGCAATAGATTCTGGATCGCGACCTGAAACCAAGTTTGCCAACATTGCCAAAACCGCGCCGTAGGCGTTGCTTGCCTGACGGGTTAAACTCGCCGCAGCAGGCACTGCCAAGGGATCGGTGACATTGCCATTACTGAGCAATGTTGCAACCGTGTTGTTGCGTGCCGTGATGGCTGCGGCGTTGGCTGTCACGACCCCCGACGCATTGATTAAGCCTGCGGCTGCGATCTCGGTCAAGGCAGTTATCCCAAACGGCACAGCGGTTGCGGCGGGTAGTACCGCGCGAACACCCGAACCCGCAATGGCAGCATTGGCACCCGTGGCTTCATTAAAGTATTGATCGCCCACCACCCCCGCTTGCACCACCAGTGGTGCCACACAAGTGGTGGTGTTAATCGTCAAGGCAGCCGAACCTGTCGCGGTCTTCGCGCGGGAACATTCCTTACCCGAAGCATCAAAAACGATCACCGTTGCACCGTCTACAAACGCACCTAATGCAGGGGTGGCATTGAGCGTCATGCTGTTGCCTGTTGCGCCCCCCACCGCTGCACTCCCTCCACCGCCGCCACAAGCACTGAGCAACGCGCTCAATGTAATACCCAACGCAGCTGCGCCACGCCGTTGTCTTATTTGTTTCATGATCACTCCTTGAGAAATAATTAAAATTGTTTACGCTCTACAAATAGATAACGAACGCACGATAACTATACCCCCCTCGTGACATTGTCAATACCTTAAATGGGGGGCGTAAGGGCGATAAATTCGCACCTACGGAGATGCCGTTGGTGGACGTAGCCCGTATGCAATACGGGAATCCTAGCCCTCGCCTAAAATCCCGTATTGCATACGGGCTACGGTTTGGTGTGCGCCTACACCATCACGTAGCTTGAGATTTACCCCCCATTTCACGCCCGTCATGCCAACGATGAGATGTATTTTGAATTAAGAATTGCGGATCCCCACCGAGGTGACGTTGCTGATACCAAGCATAGCGGTGTAAATGGGTTCATTTGACGGGGTGAGATATTGATTTGTGCGCATTTTAATTGCGCATATAATGTGCGCAATTTTTAAGGAGAACAAAATGACGCACTTTGATCTTGCTGCCCCTAAAAAGGCAATTAATTTAAATTTAAACTCTGATTTATTGCGACAAATCAAAGGATTGAACATTAACGTGTCGCAAAAAGTTGAACAGTATCTGGCTGAATTATTGCGAGAATCCAAGCGTCAGCAATGGTTGGATGAAAATAAAGACGCGATTGCGGCGTATAACCAGCACATCGAAGCAAGAGGTGTATTTAGCGATGGTTTGAGGAGATTTTAATGGCACAGTTCGATGTTTACCTCAATCCTAACTCGGCGACACGCACCCTCATTCCTTATCTCTTGGATGTCCAGACCGATTTGTTGCGTGATTTAGGGACTCGCGTGGTAGTGCCGCTGGTGGCGGTTGAGGAAGTGGGCATAATGATGAAACATCTTTGCCCCCGATTTATCCTGAACGGACAAGAGGTGGTGATGTCCACGGCAGAATTGGCAGGTTTGCCGTCTCGTTCATTTGGACAGCCTATTGCTTCCTTGCAAAATCAGCGCACGGAAATCGTGGCGGCATTGGATTTGTTGTTCACAGGGTTTTGACAGGCTAAAACGCACCCCGCCCCGCATGGTAGAATCCGCCCTCATTTTTTGCGCGAGTTTTTACCATGTCTGCTACCCTCCACCTGATTGAAACCCTGTTAAAACAACGCATACTCATCCTCGACGGGGCGATGGGGACGATGATTCAACGTTATAAATTGACCGAAGCGGATTATCGCGGGACGCAGTTTGCGGATTGGCATCGGGATTTGAAGGGCAATAATGACTTGCTGGTGCTGACCAAACCTGAAGTCATCAAGGCGATTCACTGCGAGTATTTGGCGGCTGGGGCGGACATTCTGGAAACGAATACCTTTGGCGCGAACGCGACGACGTTGAATGCTTACGGTATGTCGGCGTTGAATTACGAGCTGAATGTGGCGGGTGCGCGCTTGGCGCGGGAAGCCTGTGACCAATACGCCACAGCAGACAAACCACGTTTTGTCGCGGGCGTACTCGGCCCGACGGATAAAACTGCGACGATTTCGCCTGACGTGAATAATCCAGCGGCGCGCAATATCCATTTCGATCAATTGGTTGCGGATTACAGCGATGCGACTCGCGGCTTGATGGACGGCGGCGCGGATTTGATTTTGATTGAAACCATTTTCGATACGCTGAATGCCAAAGCGGCGATTTTTGCGGTGCAAGCGGTGTTTGACGAACGCGGCACGCGTTTGCCGATAATGATTTCGGGCACAATCACCGACGCATCAGGGCGCACGCTGACAGGGCAAGTGACAGAAGCGTTTTACAACTCGCTGGCACACGCGCAACCGTTGTCCATCGGGCTGAACTGCGCGCTGGGCGCGGAGGAGTTGCGCCAATATGTCGCCGAATTGTCTCGCGTCGCCAATTGTTATGTGTCCGCGCATCCCAACGCAGGCTTGCCCAACCCTTTGGCGGAATCAGGTTATGACGACACGCCGCAAAACATGGCGGGACACATCCACGAATGGGCGGAAAGCGGTTTTCTCAACATCATCGGCGGCTGCTGCGGCACGTCGCCCGCGTTTATCCAAGCGATTGCCGAAACTGTCAAAGACATCGCACCTCGCCAAATTCCTAGCAATCCCGTCGAATGTCGTTTGTCGGGCTTAGAGCCATTCAACATTGGCGATCAATCCCTGTTCGTCAACGTCGGCGAACGCGCCAACGTCACGGGTTCAGCGAAATTCAAACGCTTGATTTTAGATGGAAAATACGAAGAAGCCTTGGAAATTTGCAAACAGCAAGTGGAAACAGGCGCGCAAGTCATCGACGTGAACATGGACGAAGCCATGTTGGACGGCGAAGCGGCGATGGTGACGTTTTTGAACTTAATCGCCTCCGAACCCGACATAAGCCGCGTGCCGTTGATGATCGATTCTTCCAAATGGAACATCATCGAAGCGGGCTTGAAATGCGCGCAAGGCAAGTGCATCGTCAATTCGATTTCGCTGAAAGAAGGCGAAGAAAAATTCCTGCAACAAGCGCGCTTGGTGCGTCGTTATGGTGCTGCGGCAGTGGTGATGGCGTTTGATGAAACAGGTCAAGCGGACACATTGCAACGTAAACAGGAGATTTGCGAGCGGTCATATCGTTTGCTGGCGGGCGATCCAGCGCGCTTCAAAACCGCAGAACTCCCTCTCCCCATGGGAGAGGGCGGGGGTGAGGGAAACCTTGTCGCGGAGTCTCCCCTCACCCTAACCCTCTCCCAAGGGGAGAGGGAATTGCGTGGTGGGTATGACGAAGGCATCGGCTTCCCGCCCGAAGACATCATCTTTGACCCCAACATTTTCGCGGTGGCGACGGGGATTGAAGAGCATAACAACTACGCGGTGGATTTCATCCAAGCCTGCGCGTGGATCCGCAAGCATCTGCCTTACGCCAAAATCAGCGGCGGCGTGTCCAACGTGTCGTTTAGCTTCCGTGGCAACGAGCCGATGCGCGAGGCGATACACACCGTGTTCCTGTACCACGCCATTCAAGCGGGCATGAACATGGGCATCGTCAACGCGGGACAGTTGGGCGTGTACCAAGAAATCCCCAAAGAATTGCGCGACGCGGTGGAAGATGTGGTGTTGAACCGCCATCCTGACGCGGGCGAAAAGCTGGTGGCGATGGCGGAAAATGTCAAAGGCGGCGGCAAGGCGCAAGTGGAAGATTTGGCATGGCGCAACGGCACGGTGCAAGAACGCTTGACCCACGCGCTGGTGCGCGGCATCACCACGTTTATCGTGGAAGATACCGAAGCCGCCCGCTTGGAAGCGGCATTTCCCGTGGATGTGATTGAAGGTCCGCTGATGACGGGCATGAACGTGGTCGGCGATTTGTTCGGCGCGGGCAAAATGTTTTTGCCGCAAGTAGTCAAATCTGCTCGCGTGATGAAACAAGCCGTGGCGCATCTGATTCCCTACATCGAAGCCGAGAAATTGCGCACGGGCAACACCAGCGCGAAGGGCAAAATCGTCATGGCGACGGTCAAAGGCGACGTGCACGACATTGGCAAAAACATCGTCACGGTCGTGCTGCAATGCAACAACTTTGAAGTGGTCAACATGGGCGTGATGGTGCCGTGCCAACAAATTTTGGATACCGCCCGCGAACACAACGCCGACATCATCGGCTTGTCAGGGCTGATTACCCCGTCGCTGGAAGAAATGGCGCATGTCGCCAAAGAAATGCAACGTCAAGGTTTCAAAATCCCGTTGTTGATCGGCGGCGCGACCACCTCGCGGGTGCACACGGCGGTGAAAATCGAGCCGAATTATCCTGATGGTTCAGTGATTTATGTAACCGATGCCTCGCGTGCCGTCGGCGTGTGTAGCAATTTGCTGTCCGACACTTTGCGCAACGATTATGTGGCGAGCATCAAAGCCGATTATGCCGAGGCGCGTGAAAAACACGAAAGCAGCAAAGGCAAAGCTGCGCATGTTGGACTGGCAGAAGCGCGGGCGCACGGTCTGAAAACGGATTGGGCAAATTACACCCCACCCAAACCTACTTCATTGGGTGTGACGAGTTTGCGCGATTATTCGCTGGCGGAAATCGCCACTTACATTGACTGGACACCGTTTTTCCAAGCGTGGGAATTGGCAGGACGCTACCCCAAAATTTTGCAAGACGAAGTGGTGGGCGAAGAAGCCACCAAATTGTTCGCCGACGCGCAAGCCATGTTGAAGCAGCTCATCGCTGAAAAGTGGTTGACCGCGAATGGCGTGTTTGGCTTATTCCCCGCTAATCAAGTCAACAGCGACGACATCGAAATTTACACCGATGGCACGCGTAGTTCAGTGGCAATGACTTGGCACAACCTGCGCCAACAAACCAAAAAGCCAGCGGCGATTCCCAATTTCTGCCTCGCCGATTACATCGCGCCTAAAGGCACGGACGACTACATCGGCGCGTTTGCGGTGACGACGGGCATCGGCATCGACGCTCGTGTGGAGGAATTTGAGCAAGCCAACGACGACTACAACGCCATCTTGCTCAAAGCTCTCGCAGACCGCTTGGCAGAAGCCTTCGCCGAATTGCTACACGCCAAAATCCGCCGCGAATACTGGGGCTATGCCGCCGATGAAGGCTTGGACAACGACAGCCTGATTAACGAAAAGTATCGCGGCATCCGCCCCGCCCCAGGCTACCCCGCCTGCCCCGATCACACCGAAAAAGGCGCGCTGTTCGACTTGCTACAAGCCCCCGTCAACGCGGATATTACCTTGACCGAAAGCTACGCCATGCTCCCCACCGCAGCGGTGTCAGGCTTCTACTTCTCCCACCCCGAAGCCAAATACTTCGCCACAGGCAAAGTCGATCAAGACCAAGTGGAAGATTATGCCAAGCGCAAAGGCATGACGTTGGATGAGGCAGAGCGGTGGTTAGCTCCTGTGTTGAGTTATTAAGACACAAGGCGGCTATAATCTGGCTCTTTGCGATCGCGATGGGAGATTCCATGGGCGGCAATCATGACGTATTTAAGGAGTAAACATGTTTAGTGGCATTATTAGTGACATCGGGCGCATTGCGCAGGTGGCGGATCGGGATGGCGGATTGCGGTTGGAAATTGCGACCCAAGCATTGGATTTAACCGATGTCAATCTGGGGGACAGCATCGCGGTCAATGGCGTGTGTTTAACCGTGATTGCGCAAACACCGAACAGCTTTTCCGTGGATGTCTCGCAAGAAACCTTGGCTTGCACGGTAGGATTGGGCGCGCAGGATGCGCTTGTGAATCTGGAAAAAGCCTTGTGTTTGGCGGATCGCTTAGGCGGTCATTTGGTCAGCGGTCATGTGGATGGCGTGGGCGAGGTGGTGACATTCACTGATTTAGGCGAAAGCTGGAAGTTGGTGGTGAATGCGCCACAGGCATTGGCGAAATTTATCGCGGTCAAAGGCTCGATCACCATTAACGGCGTGAGTTTGACCATAAACCTGGTCGCGGGCAGTGTGTTCCATGTGAATTTGATTCCGCACACCTTGGCGATGACCAATTTGAAACAGTTAAGCGCGGGCAGTCGGGTGAATCTGGAAGTGGATTTAATCGCCCGTTATGTCGAACGTATGATGCAAAAGGAAGTGCTATGACTGGAATTTCACCCATCGAAGAGATTATCGAAGACATGCGCGCAGGGCGCATGGTGGTGTTGATGGATGAAGAAGACCGCGAAAACGAAGGTGATTTGGTCTTCGCAGCGGATTTCACCACGCCTGAAAAAATCAATTTTATGGCGAAACACGGGCGCGGCTTGATTTGCCTGACCTTGACCGAAGCGCATTGCAAACAATTGGAGCTGCCGCTGATGGTGCGCGAAAACGGCTTGTCGCTGGCGACCAATTTTACGGTGTCGATTGAAGCCGCTACGGGCGTGACCACGGGGATTTCAGCAGCGGATCGCTCCCGCACGGTACAAATGGCGGCGGCAAAAAATGCCCAGCCGAGTGACATCGTGCAACCAGGGCATATTTTCCCGTTGCGCGCACAACGTGGTGGCGTATTGGTGCGGGCAGGACATACCGAAGCGGGTTGTGATTTATCGGAATTGGCAGGACTGACCCCCGCCGCCGTGATTTGCGAGATTTTAAAAGATGACGGCGAAATGGCGCGTTTGCCCGATTTGATTGAGTTTGCCAAAGAACACGGTTTGAAAATCGGCACGATAGCGGATTTGATTCAATATCGTAATCACAATGAAAAGTTGGTGGAACGCGTGGCGCGCCGTGCGGTGCAAACGGCTTACGGTGAGCTGGATTTGGTGACCTATCGCGACAAAACCTCTTTGCACACCCATCTAGCGTTGGTGAAAGGCGAGATTCTGCCTGAGCAAGAAACGTTGGTGCGGGTACATGAACCGCTGTCGGTGTTGGATTTCTTGGAGCAAGTTGACCACGCCCATTCCACCAGTGTGCATGAAGCCTTGAGTAGAATCAGTCAGGCGAACAGCGGCGTGTTGGTGCTGATGCACCACGGCGAAACAGCCGAAGAGCTGTTGTCACGCGCCGCCAGCTCACCCGAATCACATCATGCCGCGCGCTGGGATTCCCGTAGCTACGGCATCGGCGCGCAGATTTTGTGTGATTTGAATGTCGGTAAAATGCGCCTCATCGCCACCCCCCACAAAATGCCCAGCATGACGGGCTTTGGGCTGGAAGTGGTGGGGTATGTGGAGCGGTAGGGGCGCACCTAGGTGTGCGCCCTGTTCTGGATGGACAAAGGGCAGACACACAGGTCTGCCCCTACGTTACAATGTCGAACAAATAACCCATTGAAAAGGAATCCAAAATGAAAGAATTAGAAAAAAACTTGAACGGTGCTGGCATGCGGATTGGTATCGTGCAAAGCCGTTTTAACCCCGCTGTGTGCGAAGGGTTGTTTGGCGCGTGTTATGCCAAATTGCTGGCGTTGGGCGTGGTCGATAGCAACATCACCTTAGCCACCGTGCCTGGCGCGTTGGAAATTCCTGTGGCATTGCTGTACATGGCGGAAAGCGAAAAGTTTGACGCGCTGATCGCCCTAGGCGCGGTGATACGCGGCGACACCTATCATTTTGAAGTCGTGTCGAATGAGTCTGCGCGGGGCATTGGCGATGTGCAATTGTCTTGTGGCGTACCGATTGCCAATGCGGTTTTGACCACGGACACCGATGAGCAAGCGATAGATCGTATGCACGTCAAAGGGGCGGAAGCCGCCGAAGTTGCTATTGAGATGGCGAATTTATTGGAAGGCTTAAAATGAGCGACACTACCGCAACCCCAGTCGCCGCACCTGCTAAAAGCCCGCGCCGCCGTGCGCGTGAGTTGGCGATGCAAGGCATTTATCAATGGCGGGTGTCAGGCAATGATCCTGCTGACATCGAAAAACAAATGCTGGCGGAAAAAAATCTCGGTCGTTTTGACAAGCCGATGTTTTCACTATTGCTACGCGGCGCACTCGCCAAACACGAAACGATAGCCGAACAACTCGCGCCCCATCTGGATCGCGCCATGCTCGAACTCAGCCCTGTGGAGTTCGCCATTCTGATGCTAGGCGGATTTGAGCTAACCAACCAACCCGACGTGCCTTACAAAGTGGTCATCAATGAAGCCGTCGAACTCGCCAAAACCTTCGGCGGCACCGATGGACACAAATACGTCAACGGCGTACTAGACAAACTCGCCCCACAGGTCAGAACAGCGGAGTTTGCCAAGCGCAAGGGTTAATCGCGTTGCTAAGTGTTTAGTCCTATCAGATAGCAATGTCGCCACGAAATATGCCAAAGTCGAGCTGATTACCATAGCCGACACGTTTGGCGGTCAGACAAAAGCCCACTTCTCCGACGGCGGAGTGTTTGACCAGATTTATGGGCGGAAATAATCTCCCACCAAACCGTAGCCCGTATGCAATACGGGGAAATCCCCGCCCTCACCTAAAGTCCCGTATTGCATACGGGCTACGGTCGTGCAGCAATTCTCATTTTGACCGTGGGTACGACAAAACCTCACTGTTTAGTCAAAATGAGAGTTGCTGAGCGCACACCCTGCGGGCGGCAAACTCAGGTATTCGTTCCAAATCAATCCGTGTTTTTAGAACATGTATTTCATCCCGAACGAAACAGCAGAAGGCGCGGCTCCAGCACCGATGGAGGGGGTCGCACCGCTGGAGAACGCGGTGTTGCCTAGACCATAGTTTGCGGCGAGTTCGTTGTTTATTTTGGTATAAAGAGCGAAGAGTGTGGTGCGTTTGCTAAGCTTGCGATCAAAACCCAAGGATAGCTGATAAGCCCCCGTATTCGCCGCCGTGCCTAGGTTGCCGACACGGGTGTAGGCGGCTTTCACGGCATTGCGCTCAAAAGTATATTTGCCCGTCACATACCATGCACTGTGTCCTAAACAGTCTGTGCCCGCTGCCAGCTTGCTACACGCAGCAGGTGCGGTGGCTCCCCCCAGTGTGTCGCTGGTTTTTTCAAAAGCCAGCCCTAAGACAAAATCATCAACGTTGTAACCTAGACCGATGCGCCAAGCATTTTCTTTTCCACCCACACGCACGGTGTCAAGTTTGTGCGTTTCGTAAGCGAGCGAGCCATACAGCGTGCCTGAATCGTACATCGCGGCGAAGGATGTTGCGCTGGCTTTTGCGGCGGCGTTCGTATTGGCGGCTTCGTTTAGGTTGACTTGGGCGATGGCGGCACTAAATCCTTCTATAGTCGGTGATTTATAGAAAATGACATCAGGTTGTCTGCCATCAAATGCGACGCTGGCCGAACTTCCTGTCACGCCACCAAATAGTGAGCGATTGTCGCCAATGCTGTCACCAAAGGGATCTAACTTGCGCGTGGACAGCTTATAAGGCGTGTCATATCGTCCCAGCAATAAAGCACCATATTGTTTGTTGCTCAGTTCAGCATAGGTGTTGCGCGTGGCGAAAGTGCCGCCCGCGTTGTCGAGTGCAATCAGTGATTCGACTTGCCAATTGCCCGACCAGCCATCACCAAGGTCTTCTGAACCTTTGAATCCGAGGCGAGAGGCGTTGCTCGAAACCTTGCGGATGCTTGTTCCTTGTACACCTGCTGTGCTAGTCCCTGTATTGATGAAATCATATGAAACATTGGCTGCGCCATACAGCGTCACGTTGCTGGTGTCGGCCAGTGCGGCAACGGGAAGGGTTAGGGAAAGGGCGAGTAGTGGGTTCAATAAATTACGTTTAGACATTTTAAGCTCCTATGTGGTGAAATTGCGTTATGTAAATTAGTGCATAACGTATGCCGCTATCCGCAAAGGTCGTGCCAAGGCAAACAAACGAGCTGAGTTGGCACGATAGAGAGTACTAAAACACCCTCTTTAAGCTCACGCTATAAACAAATAGAGCTTTTAGCGGTTTGAGTTTTCGTTGATAGGGAACATCAATTCTAGGCAAAAGCTATTCAGTGAGGTATATCGTTGTGATATTTAATACATAACGAAAGGCTAAATTGTTTAAAAAGCAACAAAAAGAGGGGGTGAAGGCGGATTGGAAAATCAATTTGGTAGGCAGAAAGCCAATAGTGGCGTGAGTTTTGCAATCAATTCAGGTGGATGCGTGCAGCTTATCCACCCTTGTATCTACGGCGTAGCACCCGTTCTTCAATGGTAATCCCTGCTGACGACTTCTCGTGACTTCTCGCGACAAATCGTCAACAAGTTTCAGTGATTTACAGTGACTTCAAGAAAGTTAGCAGCGCACGCCTAGATGAGACTGGCATTTTAATGACGGCTTGCGCAGCGGCACGGCCTTCGCCGTCGTGCCATAACACCGCTTCTAGCAAGGTGCGGGCGCGTCCGTCGTGGAGAAAGCCTGCGCGGGGTTCAATTTTTTGCGCCAGACCAATTCCCCATAATGGCGGGGTGCGCCATTCTCGCCCCGTGGCTTGAAAGTCTGGGCGATGATCTGCCAGTGCCGCGCCCATGTCGTGCAAAAGCAAGTCGCTGTACGGGTGTATGGTTTGATGAGCGAGTGCGGGTAAGGCGGGGAATTCGCCTGTGGTGAGGGTGGGGGTATGGCACGCAGCACATTGTGCCTGTTGAAAAAGGCGTGCGCCCCGTTGCACTTCTTTATCTTGCGGCTGACGTGCTTGTGGTGCTGCCAAGGCGAAATGATAAAACGCGGTTGCCTCTAGCTGTTGCGCACTCAGCTCTGGCTTGCCTGCGCTGGGGGCAAGTTGGCAGTTGGTTTGTGTCGCCGTGCAGTTTTCGGCGGGGAAAATAGGCGAGGTGATGCCCATATCGCCGATAAATGCGCCCGCAATTTGTTGATGCACATTCGGCATATTGGCTTTCCAACCGAAACGTCCCAGCACGGTTTTTTGTTGTACCGCATCCCAAACTCGATTGACTTTGCCTTGAATCCCCTTGGGTTTGGGCGCGCTGAGTTGCGCCACGATGGCAGATTCTGGCACGGCTTGCAACAAACCTAAGCCAAAAATCGGGGGCGCGATACGCGGGGAAGTCATCACGTCAGGGGCGATTGCGCCATAGCCCAGTTCAGTAAATTTTAGATGCGGTTGGCGCAAGCTGACGTGTTCCCCGCCGTTTAGTTGAATGCGGCGTGTGGTGTAATGAATCTCCGTCCTGCCTTCGCCCTGCACACTCGGCACGCCATTTTCGTTTAATTGGTCGCCATAAACGGGATGCGGATTCGGTGCGCCATGGGGATTTTCGCCTGCAATACTGAGCCGCACTAACATTGAGCGCATGGGTTCTTGCGGCGTGGCGGGTGCAAAGCCGCGCCCATTGCCCGCATGACAGGCGATGCAGGAAATGCGGTTGTATAGCGGGCCTAATCCTGCAATTTCACGGTTTTCGCTGGGGGGAATGACCCAAACTTGGCGCACCAAACTACGCCCTTGCAAAAATGGTGGGCGTTGGGCAGCGGTTAAGGCTGGAATCGGCTGGCTGTAGGCGGTGCGGGTCGCGTCAGTCGTGGTGACCGCCGATTCATCTGCCATTGCCTGATGACAAAAGAGCAGCAAAGTAAGCTGAAGCGTGCGTTTCATTTCACCTCTCCCAAAATGGCTTGCGCCAATTGCGTCGCTTCTGCGTAGTGCAAAGCGATGTCGGCATCCCACTGTTGCTCCAACGTGGCGGTTTGCGCATGACGCTGAATAAACATTTGCTGAAGTTTGGCATCATTTATTTGCGTACTCGATACGGGCAACCAGTTGGCGTGTTGGCGGGCGAGGGCGATGCGCGGGTCGTTTGGCGCGCGTTTTTCAGCTTGGCGAATGGCATCCCACATCGTGGTTAATGCCTGATGTGGACGGGTAATTAAGGCATCAAACAGCGCGCTGACCAGCTCTTGTCGTGCTAACCCCGCTGCCATGTCGTAGGAATATGCCGCACGCAGCACCGCTGCAAAAGGGTCAAAATAGCCTGTTGGTTTATGGGCATACACGGCAGGGCGAACAGGCAGTTTGCGAATGTCGGCGTGAAACAACAGCCGCTGACCTTGTTCGGATAACACGAATTGAGCAAAAGCGCGTGCACCTGCTAACTGTTGGCTTTCGCGGAAAATGCCGATATGTGCGGGGGAGTAGCCAACTTTTTTCGGATAGGTAAAACGTAATGGCTTGCCATTGGCGATGGCAGAGGTGGCAAAAAAGTCGATGGTGATGCCCACCGCCACGCGCCCGCTGCCCACGTCATCCGAAATAAAAGTTGCCCCTGATTGCGCAAGGTCGGCATTCGCGGCAATTTGTCCTAACAGATTCCAGCCTGATTCCCAGCCTTCACTTTGCAATAAAGTGTCCATCAACATCGGCGCGTAGCCTACTTTGCTTGGAATCGGCAGGGCAATATGTCCTTTAAAATCAGGGGATGCCAACATTTTCCAATCGTCTGGAATCGGCAAATGGAATCGCTGTAATTCGCCAGGGTGATACGCCATACCATAGCCCGCTGTTTCACTGGCAACATACTGACCATCGGGGTCAGAAATTTGAAAGCCCCCAATTTTTTTAGGCAAGCCATGCAAATCAATGTCTAAAGGGCGAAACGCACCTTCTTGAGCCAGCGTGGCGAAATTACGTTGCGCGGGTGTCCAATACACATCGACTGCGGAGTGAGGTTGATGCAAATAGGTCATGGCATCCCGTGACTGTCGCCAGAGAATTTCCAAGCGATAGTTTGGATAGGCTTGCTCGAATGCGGCTTCAAATTGGGTAATCACCTCTTGTGGATAACTGGTCAACACCACCACCTTGTCGGCGGCGATGGACAAGGATGACCACAACAATAGGCAAACGAAAAAGAGTCTTTTTGCGTATTTCATGGTCATGCTCCTAAAATTTAAAGCTGGCATTGGCGAAGAAGTTGCGTCCTTCCAGCGGATAGCCTTCAATCATCATGTAATTTTTATCCAACAGATTATTCACCCCCGCTTCTGCTGACCAGGCTTGGCTAAATTGGTACATGACTTTGATATTGGCAATGCCAAATCCCCCCGCGATGCGCGTGGCGTTGGTCGCGCTATAACGCCACGAATTTGCTTCTACGCTACCCAAAATCGACAACGGTTCGCTGACTTGCCATTTGGCGTAAGAGGAGAATTTTTTCAGCGGGACATCAATCAGCATCAAAGTGGGGTTGCTGATGTTGCGACGATTTAACAAGGTGTAATTCGCGCCCACTTCCACTTTGTCGGATAAAAAGGCAAGCACGCCTAATTCCAGCCCTTGGGTGCGCACATTGCCGATATTTTGCATTTGGGTACATGCAAATGCCGCAGGCGCGCACAAGGTGGTGGGAGTGACGGCAACCGCTTGAATCATGTCCTGCACATCGTGGTAAAACACCGCACCATTTAAGCGCACCCGCTCACCCAATGCACTGGAAATGCCCAATTCATAATTGGTCGATCTTTCTGCTTGCAAGGCGGCATTGGGAATCGCGGTACCCAAACGATAGGAATAGCGATCTTTCATGGTTGGGAAGCGACTTTTGCGTGAAACCGTGGCATGGAGTTCGTGGTTGGAAGTCAGCTTGTAAAACGCACCCAGTTGCGGATTCCACGCCGCCGCGTTGCCTTGTTGGAAATCCACCAGCTTGCCCGCCAAAAAATTCTGCGCTTGCACGGTATCGCGGGCATCGTAGCTGATGCCCGCCACGACTTTGAGTTGATCGTTAAAGTGATGCGTATCTTCTACCCCCAACGAGGTGGTGCGGTCTTTGAAATTTTGAATCGGGTTGCCCAAATTATGCTCACGATGCACATCGTCTTTTAGATGCGCGGCAAACTTCAGCGTGTTATTTTTCGACCATCGTGTGCCGAATTCCATGCTGCCGCCATAGCTGTAATCGTCGTACCAGCTTTGCAGAAAAGGCATTGCGCCCAGTGTGGTGTAGGTGTTGTTGCTAAAGTTTTGGATCGAGTTTTGGAATTTATCGTAATAAATCCTCGTCTTGAGATAAGAATCGCTTCCGATAGCCGTGCGCGATACCCAGTACAAACTCTCTTTGTCCCAATACGGCCACTGCCAATAGCGCGCTGCTTTGATGGTCGCGGGGTCTTTCCCTGCATATACTGGCGTGCCTTTAGCACCTTGTTGGTTAATGTAATTGAGCGAGTATTCATCGCCCGCATTGGGTGTCCAGCCGATTTTGAAGTTGAGCTTTTTATCGCGGTTGTAGGAATTTTCACGCACGCCGCCATTTTCTAAGGCGGTGGGTTGGAAATTGCTCGACAACAGATAATGGTCGCGATTCAAATACGAGCCGCTGGCTTGCCAATACCAAGTGCCTTGATTGCCGCCCATATTCACATCGGTGTGAAAACCATTGTTGCCCATGCTTTTATTTTGATAAACCCCAGCAGTCACATCCCCTTCAAAGGATTTAGTCGGTTTGCGGCTAATCAAATTGATCGCGCCGCCTAAGGTGTTCGGTCCATACAGCACCGAGCTAAACCCTTTGGAGACGTTAATCGCGGTTAAGTCAAAGGTGTTAAACCGTCCCAAATCCACATAGCCATCATACGAAACATAAACAGGAATTCCATCCACAAAAACAGGTACTTGTCGCAAATCAAAACCGCGAATGTTCAGCATTTGCTCGTTGCGCCCACCGCCTTCTGTCCCTGTAATGCCAGGCAAACGACTCAAGGCTTTACCTATCGTTTCGCCATTGAATAAGCGCAGCTCGTCTTGGGTTACGGTTTGTGCCGTACCCAAGGCGGGACGTGGACTGGGGGCGGTGACCATGACTTCACCTAAGGTAAATACTTCAGCGGATGCCGAACACGCCATCATGCAGGCTAACCATAACGGTTTTGTCGTCCAATTTTTTTTCATCTTAATCTCCAGTATGTGATAAATTCGGTTATGTAAATTAGTGCATAACGAAATTCATCCAAGCAAAGCGCGTGCCAAAACCAGCAAATCAAGACGTAGCAATACTTCACGCACTGACAAGGTATAGCGTTGTAGCCTTTGGGTTGTAACGAAGCCGCTAAATTGTTGAGAAACCAACAGGTTCATCGTAGCCCGTATGCAATACGGGATTTTTGCCCCGTTGGCGTTTAACCCGTATTGCATACGGGCTACGGAGGGGACGGGGCAAGTATGCACGGGCAAGATACTGGGCGTGGCATCGTTTTTGCTTATCGTTGGGTGGTGCAAGGTTATAACGTGGAGAACAGGATGGGACGCGCAATGACAGCGAAAAAAGTAGAACAAACCCCAGCATCAGCCGCATTTTCTAAGTTGAAAATTGCGAAAGGCCGACGCTGGGATCATTTGGAATTATTGGAACGTATTGATGCGACGGGTTCTATTTCCGCAGCGGCGAGTGCGATGGGCATGAGCTATAAAGCGGCGTGGGAAGCGGTGGAGAGCATCAATAATCTTTCTGAGCAACCGTTAGTCGAACGTAAAACGGGGGGGCAGAAAGGTGGCGGGACGACGCTCACGACCTATGGGCGGCGGGTAGCGGGTGCGTATCGGCGGCTGGAGCAGGAGCGAGAGCAAGTGCTCAAAAAGCTGGCGCAGGTGATGGATGATTTTGATGAGTATTATCATTTAATGAGGAGATTCGATATGAAAACAAGTGCACGCAATCAGTTTTTGGGTAACATTAAAAGTATCAAAACAGGGGCCATTAACGCCGAAGTGGTGTTGGATATTGGGGGTGGCGATACCTTGGCGGCGGTGATTACCAACGAAAGTGTGGAACATCTGGGGTTGAAAATTGGCTCGGAGACCTATGCGATGGTCAAAGCACCGTGGGTGATTGTCACGACTTCCGAGGGATTTAAAACCAGCGCACGCAACGAGCTGCATGGCACGGTGGTGCGTTGTCAGGAAGGTGCGGTCAATGGCGAAGTGGTCATCGAATTAGCGGGTGGCAAGAGCGTGGCTGCCATTGTGACCAATGACAGTATCAAAACTTTGGGGCTTAAAGAGGGCGTGAAAGCTTGCGCACTGATTAAGGCATCGCACATTATTTTGGCGGTGACTGCTTAACGCTAAGTCGGCTTTTAACCCGACTTACCGCATCTTTTCAAGATAGATTAGGAGTAAGAAATGCAATTAAAACAATGGTTAGTCGTGTTGTGTGGAATGATGGCAAACACCACTTATGCTGGCGAAGTCAATGCAGCGGTGGCGGCGAATTTTACCGCCCCTGTGCAACAAATCGTTGCTCAGTTTCAAAAGGAAACGGGGCATACGGTGAAATTGAGTTTCGGCTCTAGTGGTAAATTCACCGCACAGATTAAAGAAGGCGCGCCATTTGATGTACTCCTCGCAGCAGATGAAAAAAATCCTCAATTGTTGGAGAAAGAAGGGCTGGCGGTTGAAGGTTCGCGTTTTGTCTATGCCTTGGGCAAGCTGGTGTTGTGGAGTGCGCAGTCTGGCTATGTGGATGACAAAGGGCATGTGTTGCGTAAGGGCGGTTACAATAAACTTGCGTATGCTGATCCTAAACTGGCACCTTACGGGCTGGCAGCAAAAGAAACACTGGAAGAACTGGGCTTGTGGAATGCGGTGCAGGGTAAGTTGGTGACGGGAGAGAGTATTACTCAGACTTACCAATTTGCCGCCACGGGCAATGCAGAGTTAGCTTTTATCGCATTGTCACAGATTACTCAAAATGGCAAAATTAGTGATGGGTCGTGGTGGATCGTCCCTGCGCACCTTTACAATCCGATTAAACAAAGTGCAGTGCAATTGTCGGCCGCAAAAGATAAAGCCGCAGCGCAAGCATTTCTCACTTTTTTAAAGGGCGAAAAGGCAAAGACCATCATACGCAGTTTTGGATATGACTTGCCCTAAGCATGATGCTCAATATAGACCCCGCTGATCTGCAATCCGTCTGGCTGACGCTCAAGCTGGCGAGCGTGGTTACACTATTGCTGTTATTGATTGCCACACCACTTGCGTGGTGGTTGGCGCATAGCCGTCGTTGGTATAAAGGCATCATCGCTTCGTTGGTTGCGTTGCCGCTGGTCTTGCCACCGACGGTATTGGGTTTCTACCTGCTGTTGTTGATGGGGCCGCATGGGGTCGTGGGCGAACTAACCCATGCGCTGAATCTAGGCAGACTACCTTTCACTTTCGCAGGATTGGTCATAGGCTCGGTGTTGTTTTCCATGCCTTTCGCGGTGCAACCTATCCAGAACGCATTTGAGTCCATTGGCAAGCGACCTTTGGAAGTGGCGGCCACCTTGCGTGCCAGTCTGTTGGATCAGTTCTTTAGCGTCGCGTTGCCACTGGCGCGCCCTGGTTTTCTCACCGCCATGATTCTTGCCTTTGCCCATACCGTGGGAGAGTTTGGCGTGGTGTTGATGCTGGGCGGCAATATCGACGGTGAAACGCGCGTCCTGTCGGTCGCCATCTACAGTCATGTCGAAGCGATGGAATACGCTGCGGCGCATGTGCTGGCGGGTGGCATGGTGCTATTTTCATTTGCGGTATTGTTGGGTTTGTATTTGCTAGGTGGGAAAGAGGGAAAACGGTGAAGACATTGACCGTAGGTGCGAATTTATTCGCACGCCTTTTGGGACGGGAACGAAAAATCGTGCGAATAAATTCGCACCTACATCACGGGGAAAAATAGCATGGCGATCCACGCCCACTTCACCCTCTCCCATCCCAACTTCAGCTTGGATGTTAAATTCCAAGCACCCGCCGTGGGTGTGACTGCACTCTTCGGCGTATCAGGTTCGGGCAAAACGACTTTGTTGCGCTGTATTGCAGGCTTAGAACGCGCCACGGGCAGTTTGTCGATTAACGACGAAATCTGGCAAAACGAACGCGTGTTTTTGCCCACGCATCAACGTCCCTTGGGTTATGTGTTCCAAGAAGCCAGCTTATTTCCGCATTTATCTGTGCGGGCGAATTTGGAGTATGGCTACAAACGGATTAAACCAGCCGAACGCAAAGTGCCCTTGGATCAAGTGGTGTCGTGGTTGGGGTTGGAACATCTCATCGCACGCGGTGATCCTGCGCAGTTATCAGGCGGCGAACGCCAACGTGTCGCTATTGGGCGGGCACTGCTCACCAGTCCGCGCATTTTGCTGATGGATGAACCGCTGTCCGCACTGGACTCCGCCAGTAAACAAGAAATTTTGCCGTACCTAGAGCGTCTACACCGCGAATTAGCCATACCCGTGTTGTATGTCAGCCATGCCATGGAAGAAGTAACTCGACTGGCGGATCATTTGGTATTGTTGCAACAAGGGAAAGTGATAGCCAGTGGCGCGTTGCATGAAACGCTAGCACGGCTAGATTTACCGCTCGCGGCATTTGATGATGCAGGCTCTGTCATTGAAGCACGGGTGGCGCAACACGATGAACCCTATCATCTGACGAGGCTGGATTTTTCAGGCGGCTCGCTGTGGGTGGGCAAAGTCAATCAAGCGTTGGGGATGCCTGTGCGGGCGCGAGTACTGGCGCGGGATGTCAGCCTTGCCACCCACGCGCCGCAAGGATCCAGCATCACCAATATTTTGACTGCCCGCATCACGGAATTGCGCGATGAAGGCGTGGACAAAGTCATGGTCAAACTTCGCGTGGGAGATAGCCACACCTTGCTTTCCCGCATCACCCGCCGCTCTCGCGACCATCTGCAATTGGTCGCGGGCATGGCGGTTTTCGCACAAGTAAAAAGCGTGGCTTTAATGTAGATGAGGATCACAAAATGACGGTCAATATTCACTTCGCTACGGCGGATGACTTACCCCTACTCGCCGATTTATTGGACGAATTGTTTACCTTGGAAAGCGATTTCCAGCCCAATCGTGAGCAGCAATTGCGCGGACTACGGCTTATTTTGAATAATCCCACCATGGGTAGATTGTTCGTATTACGGGTGAACGGCAAGGTGGCGGGCATGGCGAATGCCTTGATTACCCTCAGCACAGCGGAAGGGGCGCGCGTATTGCTGCTAGAAGACGTGATTGTGGGTCGCGAACATCGTGGCAACGGACTCGGGCAGCGATTGGTTGAACATTTGTTGAGTTGGGCGCACCAACAAGGGATGACCCGCGTCACGCTATTAGCGGACAACGACAACCACGCAGCATGGGATTTCTATCATAAACTCGGCTTTGCCCCCTCAAATATGCGGGTGCTGCGCAAAGCAATCACGACCCCATGATCAATTGTCATGGATAACGCGGTTGAGCGTGGCGTGGGTCAGTGTGGCGCATCTAACGGAATATATTCTAAAAAATAGTTTATCATCTGCGTCCAATCCCCACGTCGCCCGTATGCAATACGAAATGGTATGTCGTGGCGAAGGCTTCCCGTATTGCATACGGGCTACAAATTAAATCCCCTCCCAAAACCGTGCGAATTGGTCGCACCCATGGCGGAATTTCGGGCGTTGAAATGGGTTGGGAATGCCCGCGTAAGATGTGCCGATAGGCGCATCTATTTGAAAGACAAGGAGTTTGACCATGCAATTTTTAAACCCCAAAACGGATTTTGCCTTTAAACGCATCTTTGGTTCTGCCGAGAGTGGCGATATTTTAATCAGCTTGTTAAATGCGATTTTGGGCTTGAGCGCGCCGTATTGCATTGCGGAGGTGAGCATTCTTGATCCCTATCTCGCGCCTGAAATTCATGGCATGAAAAACACCTATCTCGATGTGCGCGCTAAAGACCAACGCGGCAAGGAATACATCATCGAAATGCAGGTGTTAAACGTCGAAGGATTTGAAAAGCGGGTGTTGTATAACGCCTGCAAAACCTATTCGCGGCAACTGGCGATTGGAGAAGGCTATGAATTATTGACCGATGTCATTGCCATCAGTATTACCGATTTTATGATGTTTGAAGATTTACCCGACTTGGTCAACGGCTTCAAATTCCGCGCCGCATCAGGGCAAATTTATAGCGATG
>JBASWK010000069.1:0-1761 GCA_049276435.1 Gallionella sp.
GTATCATCTAAGATTGCATTGACCGGACATTGTTGTAAACACGCATCGCACGTGATACAGGTATCATCGATAATTACTGACATAATTAAATCTCCTTATCTTTTGTTGTGTGTACAATTCGCAACAACCACGGCGGCGGATTGCCCAATAATAACTCTTGAAGTTTTTTGATTGCTTCCTCAATGAGTTCATTCTCAGCCGAACGCATCGGATAAATTTTGGAAGCCAACACCATCTTCGACGCCGTCGGACCGATTTGGGAGCAAAACATGATGTCTGCTTCTTTTACCGTCCCGATTTTGTACGCCAGTTTTTCGTGTTCGTCTTCGATCGCGTCTTGGGAGCTGTCGAGTGTTTTGATAAACTCGGCTGTCTCTTGCGTGACACGATATAGCTCAAAACTCTTCGACCATCCAAAATGTTGATTGACAGAGATTCCATCCGATGAAGCGAACGCGATTAACATTTAGACGGCTACCGCTTCACGTGCTTCACGAGCAGCGATAGAGATATCATCACGGAACGTTTGAGGAGAGACTTCAGGAGAAAGCAATCCGCGTTTTTTGCTCGAACCGATCGCATAATCCGAACTGTTCACATAATAATCATTAAACTCAGCCGTATACGGCATATCCCAAACGATACACTCTTCCGTAGGACAAGCGGCTGCACACGCAGGAACTTCAGCATGACCGACACACTCGATACATTTTTCCGGTTTTACATAAGTAAATTCCCAATCATCACGCGGTGAATCACCCTCACTTGAGATTGCCGCTACCGGACACTCGTCGATACATGCGTCACAGTTAATACATAAATCAGTAATCATTACAGCCATAATAGACTCCTTGGTATATTTTTATAAAACGCCATCGGAACACGTCCCGATTGGCTACGCTAACGCTAAGTTTCACCCGAAGGGTACTACGCCTTCGGCAGGAAGCCCGCGCACTTAAGTGCTTTATCTATTTTTCAATTGATATAATTTGTCTTTGCAATTTTCATACGAGGTGGAGTCCAATACGGGAAGAAGTTTTATATCCACCGCTTTAAGCAACAATGTCACACTGCACCCCTCGCATAACTCCATCCGATCAAACGCATCCGTGGTAATAAGCGAATTCATAATGCCGCAAGGTGTTTCCACACTCACTTCACTCAGTACCAAACCCTTACGAAAATGTTGCAGTTCACCTGAGAGATGATTTTCAATCGAAACACTTCCCTCTTTTGATCCCGTACACAGCGATATTGCCGCCTCTTGGATACGGCATTCCACCTCATCACCGATACGAAGCCATTTAGGTGCTTCGGTTTTGAGAAGCTTTAACACCGTCTCTTTTGTGCGAACGGTGATGCAGCTAAAAAATTGATCACTTTTTATCTCTTCCACGTATGCCGGAAATGAGTTCATAATAGACTCCTATTACCAAAGATAAATAACAATTCTTTTATCGATAACGTTTTCAAACTGCTCGAGTATCATCCCCGCTGTCGAAGTAGGTCCCAAATGACATCCCGAACACGCACCCAAATATCGGAGCCATATTTCAGGAGTATCACCGCTCACATAGTTGACCAACTCGACTCCGCCACCGTCGCTTGCGAGGATGGGTCCGAGATTTTCAGTAATCACGGTTTCAACTTTGGCACGCTGAGAGGAGAGATCCATCATCCGAAATGTGACATTTATGTCGTTATCTTCATTTTGGTTGCTCACGTAGGTCAACAATGAATGCGCTTGCGCTTCTCCTGCAT
>JBASWK010000070.1:0-8252 GCA_049276435.1 Gallionella sp.
TCCGCCCTCGCCATCTTCAAACGCCTAATGGTCGTTGCGATGGCGTGTGTGACCGTCTGGGCAATTGCCGCCGACAAGCACCCAGAAACCATCGCATTGCGCACTTTTCTCATCAAACTCAGCGGCAGGCAAATGCGCCACGATGTAGAATTCACCCACCCCGCCCTGCTCGCAGGACTGTGGGTCTTCCTCTCCATGCTCGAAATCATGCAAAATTACTCCCAAAATGAACTGGAGGCACTCAAAACATCCGCCATGAAATTCTTCGGCGGACTTGTGTAGATACCTATGCCTTCAAGGGGAGGGTTGGGGTGGGGATGGGGTATAACCGCCGTGTACTGTAAAGCGACCCAGATAGCCTCGACCACCGCATCCGTTTCTTGCAAAACCTGGTTGTTCCAGAACCGCAACACCCGAAATCCAGCTTCCTGTAAACGCCAGTCTCGTGCTTGATTTCGCTTGTTTTCTAAGTGCTGCCCGCCATCTACTTCAACAATCAAGCACCTTTCCAGACAGACAAAGTCCAACACGTAATCCAAGTACGGATGTTGGCGGCGGAATTTACAGCCAGCGAGTTGCCGACTGCGTAGTTGTTGCCATCACCATATTTCCGCATCGGTCATCTGGCAGCGCAGTGTTCGCTGAAGCTGTCTGCCGATGATCGTGCTGTTTGTTTGAGCCTTCATCTTTACCCCATCCCCACCCCCAACCCTCCCCTTGAAGGGGAGGGAGTCTAGTTTCACCCACTGTAAATCACATAGAACCACGGAAAATTTCACCTATCCCCATTATGCAAAGCCAGTTTTCGTTAGTCAGACGACGTGTTTGCTTTCATGGCTAACGCCAATTGATACAGTTCTTTGCGGCTTTCACCGCTGATTTGAGCGGTGAGCTGTACGGCTTGTTTAAGCGGCAATTCGGCTAATAAGACGGTCAGCATCTGACGAGATTCGATAGAGAGTCCTATTTGTGGTGGCGCACCTGACACCAGCACCACGAATTCTCCACGTTGTTGGTTGGCATCAGAGAGTAGCCACGCGCTGGCTTGATCCAAACGACAAGCGTGGATGGTTTCAAACAGCTTGGTGATTTCGCGCGCTAAGACAATTTGTCGATCACCGCCCAATACGGTACATAAATCGGCGACACATTCAACGATGCGATGCGGGGCTTCATAAAACACCAAAGTATAGGGATGCGTTTGCAGCCCTTGCAATACGCTGCACCGCGCCGCCGATTTGTTGGGTAAAAATCCGTAGAACAAAAAGTGCGCATCGACTAAGCCCGATGCGGATAAGGCTGTCACCACGGCACTCGCCCCTGGGATGGGAATCACCCGCAACCCTGCTGCGCGCACCGCTTGCACCAATAATGCCCCAGGGTCGCTGACAGCGGGCGTGCCTGCATCGCTGACAAATGCCACACTTTGCCCTGATTGCAGCAAGGCGATCAGTCTATCTGCCGCCCCGCGTTCATTGTGTTGATGCACGGCGATCAGTTGTTTGGCGCGAATATGATGGTGAGCGAGCAGGTGAGCAGTATTGCGCGTGTCTTCCGCTGCCACCACATCGACCGTGCCAAGGATGTCGATGGCGCGCAAGGTGATGTCGCGCATATTGCCGATGGGCGTGGCGACCACATACAGCGCGGCTTCGGGTTGGGTGAGCGATTCAATTTGCACGGGGTTTCCTTGGTCGATTCATGGTCGCGCACTATACGTTAGCCCTAGGCGCAATGCTACTCACAGACCATAAGATTACCTAAGGTGTTATGTACAAATAATTGGGTATTGAGTTGTTAGTCTCTAGTCGTTAGCTTTTAGTTTTCGGAGTGAAAATTTTTTATTATCTATTTGAATATATTGTAAAAAGCATAGTGTCAGGCAGATTTTCACCATTAAACTAACGACTAGCGACTAGCAAATTAAAATACCTGAAAATTTATATACTGGTACTTATGCCTTGTCATGCCTGACTTTGATGACAAAGTTGTAACGCAATTGTTGCCCAAGTGGTCTTTATGCGGTCACGCATAGCTTGTTATAATGCTTGCCCCTACCTTAACTCTCCCGCCATCACATATGAAGCCCGCTCTCAATCGAATGCTGATACGCGGCATGATGTCGCCTGATACACCACGCAAAGGTCTTTTGGTGTTGGCAATGTGCTTTTCCTCTGTTGTTTGCGCTGAAGCGGTTTCACCTGATTTAGAGGCGGCGCGGCAGTTGTTGGCGGCGGGGCAGGCAGCACAAGCGGCGGCGTTGCTCGAACCTCGCTTACTTCAGTTTGCAGGCGATCCAGAATATGACTATTTGCTGGGGCAGGCTTGGTATCAGATGGGAAAAACGGGGGAGGCCTTATTCGCCTTTGAACGGGTGCTGATTGCCAACCCTGACAATATCGAGGTGCGCTTAAAAGCGGCGCGAATAGGCACGGAGCGCGGCAATGCCGCCGCTGCGCAAGCGTTGTTAGCCCCCCTTGCTACCGCCAAACTCAATCCCATCCAGCAACAAGAAGCCGAACAAATTCGCGCACTCCTAGCGGCGGATACAGGTGCGCGTCCCGCATCCGTAAGCGGCTATCTTGCGGCGGGGGCAGGTTGGGATGATAACGTGACGGGGGGGCCGAATCTGGCCTCTGTCATGGTTCCTGTAACAATTATGGTACCTGGCGCAAGAGGCACACCCCCCGTACCAAAATTAGTCATGCAACCCTTATCATTAGGCACGTCAACTAAAGGGGGCGATATGCTAGGTACGCTAGACGCAGGGCTATCGGTGCGAAAAGCGTGGAATGGCAGCACGTGGTTGACGGGGGATGCCGGCCTCCATCAAGGCATCAATCATTATCGCAAGGATGTCGCAGAAGGAGCCGCTAACTTAAATTTAGGCGTGATTAAGCGCGCAGGCTCGGAGTTCGTCGGCGCGACCTGGTTGATGCAAAATTACATGGTCAGCAATGCGACCTATCGTAAATCTCAGGGATTTCGGCTCAACTGGCTACATCCTGTCAATGACCATGCCAATATGGGAAGCTATATCCAACGGCTGACATTTGAATATCCGACCGCCGCCACGAGTAACGCCGTACGCAATTTGTTTGGCGTAAATTATCAATCCACGATGGATACCACACAGATGCTCTATGGCATCTATACGGGGCGAGAAAGCGCGCAAGACCTGACTAAAGCGTCTTTGAATTTTGCCATTGTGGGGTTCAATGTGGGGGGGCAATGGGTGATGCGTCCTGATGTCTCATTTTCTGCGGGGCTGGTATACGAGCAACATCGCCATGGTGCAAGTGATGCGACGTTTGGTGTTTTTCGTCGCGATGCGCAATATGCAGCAGGCATCGCCCTTGATTATCGTCTCGCCCCACGCTGGCATCTGCTCCCCCGCTATACCTACTCGCATAATGTCTCTAATATCGCTTTGTACGACTACATCCGCAACACCTACACACTTCAACTTAAATGGGATTTTGACAATGAAAACGAATAACACGTACTTAAACGGTTGGCAATGGGTTCGTCACGCACTCGGTGCTATGTTGCTTTGCCTCACGTTTACATCGTCCGTACACGCCGCCGAAGTGGCAGCGACGATTTTGGCGGTATCGGGTAAGGTTGAAATTTTGCATGGCACGGAAAAGCGCATTCCTGTCAATCACGCTGAACTCTTCAGCGGCGATACCCTCATCACAGGTGACGGACAGTTACAGTTGCGCTTTGCTGATGGCACATTGCTGACGTTGTACCGTGACACGAAGTTCGCCATTGACGATTATCATTACGAAAAAGGCAAGGGCGACCGTGCCCAGTTCAGCTTGCTCAATGGCGTGATGCACACGCTCACAGGGCAAATCGACAAGCATAATTATTTACTCAAAACCCGCCTCGCTAACTTAGGCGTGCGTGGCACGGAATACTCGGTACAGCTCGACAATATCTTGCAAGTCAGCGTGGATCAAGGCATGGTGGAAATTGGCAATGCAGGTGGTATGGTTCAAGTCGGCGCGGGGAACAGTGCGACGGTGACGGCGGTGAATGCGATTCCAAAACCCTCAATGGGGGGGCGTATTGACTTGGGTAAACATGGTGGTGGGCATGCGGGACATGGCGCACCTGGTGGCGCAGCACCAGGCGGGATGGGCGCACCCCCACCAGGTGGTATGGGTGGCGCAGGTGGCGGCATGGGCGGGGCGGGTGGTGCAGGGGGGGGCATGGGTGGCGCAGGCACACCGCCTCCCCCCCCACCTGCGGCAAGAAGGTTTTAAGCGTCTTGACCAATAGACTGGCTGGCGATGCCGCAAGTCTATTCCCAAGCCCTTTCAGCTTTAATTCCCTCTCCCGCAAGCGGGAGAGGGTTAGGGTGAGGGGCGTTGCGTACTAAATATGATGATGACAACTCAAACTCCCTCATCCCCAACCCTTCTCCCTTCCCTCTTATCCCTTTTTCTCACTCATGCCTAACCCCCTGCGAACCCGCCCTTCCCGTCTTACGCCTTTTTTATTGCGCGTGTTGTTGCCCGCACTGTTTATCGGCATCGCGTTATGGATACAAATCAGCGACCCCGCTTTTCGGGCGCGCATTCGCGTCAACGCGTTTGACCAATTGCAATCTTTGGCTCCACGCAGCTATCAAGCAGATTTGCCTGTTCGCGTCATTGCCATTGACGATGAAAGCCTCCGCAAACTAGGGCAATGGCCGTGGTCACGCACGGTATTAGCTCAGATGATCGACCAACTCACCGCCATGGGCGCGGCGGTTGTCGCATTGGATTTGATTTTCCCCGAAGCTGATCGCACCTCACCTGAGCAACTTGCCGCCAACTTTGCCGAACAGCCCGCTTTGCAAACGCAATTGCAACACATGCCCGCACATGACCGCGTGCTGGCAAACAGCTTTGCGCGTAGCACGGTCGTGCTGGGTTTTCCGATTGAAGCGGTCGCAAAAAGTCCTGTTCTCCCGCCTGAAAAAGCCCGCTTCCTGAGCTTTGGCGGCGATCATCGTGAATGGTTACCCCATTATGGCGGAGGGGTAGCCAGCTTACCGCTATTGACTGACGCGGCGAAAGGCAGTGGTTCGATTTCACTTGAACCCAGTAGCGACGGCGTGTTGAGGGCGATTCCATTGCTTTATCAGGTTAAAGATCGACTCTACCCTGGCTTGGGATTAGAGGCTTTACGTTTATTTGCAGGGAAAGAGAATTTATCCATCCACGTCACGGCGAAAAACGCGTTTGCCAAAAACCCTGGTATCGCAGGCGTAGATTTAGGCGATGACGTTTTTGTACCGACCATGGAAGATGGGCGTGCTTGGCTGCACTTTCGTCCTTTAGCCCCCGCGCGTTATATTTCCGCGTCAACCTTGCTGTCGGGTCAGGTCAATCCCAATCAAATCAAAGATCACATCGTGTTTATCGGCGCGACCGCCAAAGGCTTAGGCGATACGGCTTTCAGCCCCCTAGGCGAAGTGATTCCAGGCGTGGAAGGGCATGTGCAATTGGTCGAACAAGTTCTAGCGGGCAGCAGTCTATTGCGTCCCGCGTGGGAAAACGAATGGTTGGGCGCGACTTTATTGCTGGGCGCGCTCCTGCTAGGTTGGATGTTGGCGCGCTTTCGCCCCGTTTGGTCGGTGTTAGTGACCAGTTTACTGGTGGCAGGACTGTTTGCCTTTTCCCTTTGGTTGTTCACGCAACAGCACTTGTTGCTTGATCCCTTCTATCCCGCGTTGGCAATGATTGGGCTTTTTCTCACCCTCGTGGTGCCACGCTATCTGCAAACCGAAAGCGAGCAACGCTGGATACGCAACGCTTTTTCGCGCTATGTGTCGCCCAATCGGGTCAAATTTTTGCAAGACAACCCGCAGCAATTGGAACTCAATACCGCCTACCGCGAATGTTCATTTGTGATGAGCGATTTGGCAGGTTTTACCTCTTTGATGGAAAAATATCCGCCAGAACAACTGTCTGAATTGATTAACGAATATCTAGAAGGCATGATCCAAATCGTCTTTCAACACGACGGCACGCTGGATCGTATTGTGGGTGATGCCGTCGCCGTGATGTTCTCTGCCCCGTTGACACAAGTCGATCATGCCGCACGCGCGCTGTCGTGCGCCTTGGCAATGGATCGCTTTGGTCAGGAATGCAGCCGCCGTCAACAAGCACTCGGCATTCCCTTTGGCAAAACCCGTATCGGCGTGAATACGGGACAGGTGCTGGTGGGCAATTTTGGTGGCAAAACCATGTTGGATTATCGCGCCTTGGGCGATCCGATTAACACCGCCGCCCGCTTGGAAAGCATCAACAAACAACTCGGCACGCGTGTGTGTGTCAGTGGCGCAACGGTCGCGCAATGCCCGCATTTTATCGGGCGACCAGCGGGCAATTTAGTCCTCAAAGGCAAAAGCGAACCCATCGCCGCCTTTGAACCGTTAACCGCCGCACAAGCAGCCCTTCCGCACATCATCGACTACCTCGCGGCATATGCTTTAATGGATCAAGAAGCCCCAACCGCCCTGACCGCCTTTGTCCAACTCGCGGAAAAATACCCCGACGACCCGCTTGCCGCCTATCACGCCAAACGTTTAGCGGCAGGTGCTATCGGCAGTACCGTGGTCATGAAAGACAAATAATCATGTAAGTGGTTGCGTACAAATAATTGGGTATTGAGTTGTTAGTCGCTAGTCGTTAGTTTTTAGTTGGCGGAGTGAAATGTTTTTCTCATCCGATTGAATATATTGTGGAAAATATAGCATCAAGCAGGCTCACGGCATTAACTAGCGACTCATAACGAACGACTAACAGCTTAAAATACCCGAAAATTTAGGCGCGGGTGCTTACTTCACAACAGGATCGGGTTATACAAAAGCCTTGGTTCTATGTGATTTACAGTGGGTGAAACAAGACTCCCTCCCCTTCAAGGCACGGGTATCTACACAACTCTTTGCGCCTTGCAATATTCCCTCCCCCTAGCAGGGGGAGGGTTAGGGTGGGGGTTGAAATCGTCGCACGAATGCAAACTTTCAACCCCCATCCCCGCCTTCCCCCTGCTAGGGGGAAGGAGTAGGTTCGCTATGATTTTAATTACAAATCATCATGTTATAGTTAATCAATCAAAACAGGTGCATTTTCAGAAATGCGCCATAAATTGTGTAGATACCTATGCCTTCAAGGGGAGGGTTGGGGTGGGGATGGGGTGATTCCGCCCTTGAAGGGGAGGGAGATTGCGCACTTGCGCCACGATGACCCACTATGATTAACATAGAGCCAATTTTTAACATTAAGGAAGGGATTTAAGAGGATGAAAGCAATTATTTTTGATGTCGATGGCACCTTGGCAGACACCGAAGACGGGCATCGCCGTTCGTTTAACCAAGCCTTTGCTGAAAGTGGCTTGGATTGGGTGTGGGATGTCGCGCTGTATGACAAATTATTGAAAGTGACGGGCGGCAAAGAGCGCATCAAGTATTTTGTGGCATCGTTTTTAGGTGAATTTAACCCGCCAGCGGATTACGACGGTTTCGTCAAAGCCTTGCACGCGCTCAAAACCACGCACTACACGCGCTTATTGGCAACGGGCGAAATCCCCTTGCGCCCTGGCATTAAACAACTGATGACCGACGCGCAACAACGCGGTATTCGTTTAGCCATTGCCACCACCACCACGCCCGAAAACGTCACCGCCTTAATTCAACAAGGCTTGGGCACGGACGGCATGAACATGTTTGAAGCCGTGGGCTGTGGCGACATCGTTCCCGCCAAAAAACCCGCCCCCGATATTTATGTTTGGGTGTTAAATCAAATGGGACTAAAAGCCGAAGACTGCATCGCGCTAGAAGATTCCGAAAACGGTTTACGTTCCAGCTTAGCGGCAGGCATTAAAACGTATGTGACCACTAACTTTTATACCCAACACCAAAACTTCGACGGTGCCGCTGCGGTGTTTGAAGACTTAAGCGATTTAGACGCGTTTTATCGGATAAGTGGGATGCTTGAATCGTCTATCTGACTTAAAACATCGAAGCGAAGTGTTTACTTACCCCCTTGCGGGCTTTGTAGCTCAATAGAGCCACTTACAAAGCCCAAATGATTGCTGCCACAATATGTGTTGATTCAGTGTGATAAGGTATTGTGTACAAGTAATTGGGTGTTGAGTTGTTGGTCGCTAGTCGTTAGTTTTTAGTTGCTGGAGTGAAATGTTTTTATCATCTATTTGAATATATTGTAAAAAATATAGTGAGGGCAGCT
>JBASWK010000071.1:0-26575 GCA_049276435.1 Gallionella sp.
CGGGCGGCGAAATCCTGAAAAAGCGCGGCGCAATGGTGGAACACCTGTTCGGCACGCTGAAATTTCGCGCAGGGATGCACCACTTTTTAATGCGCGGTCTCGAAAAATGCCGAGGCGAATTTAGCCTAATGACCTTGAGTTACAACTTTACCAGGGTACTCAAAATTATTGGCTTAGACGCGTTCAGGGATCACTGCGCCCAGCGTTCTGGAAAAACTTTGAAAATAACCTAAAATGGTCAATTTCCCCTTATTTTTTGCATTTTTAGCACCAAATTTGTGGGTTTTTGTGGTTTTGCGTTTTAAAAAATAATAGCCTGGAGATATTGAGGGCATGGGTGAGAATACTTTCATGGTCTCGCTTGCATCTTCTTGTCTTAATAAAGTCAGCAAGGTGCCGTCCGAAGAAATTTCATTTGAGACCGAGATGGGATGGAATCTCCATGGATTGCATTTTGCAGCATCCACAATGGTAGGGGCGCAAACACTATTAGGTAGTCGTGATGTCGTGAGCTGTCACGATGGTGAAGTTTGGATAGTCAGTTATATGGCTAGAAAACCCAAGTTGCGCATTCGTCGCTTTTCGGTTGATGGTCGCCTTCTACACTTCGTTGACACGACTATTCCACCAGCATCACTTGGAAAGCATGAATACGAGAGAGTTGACCCAAGTAGTATGCGTGAAGAGGGCAAGAAAATTTACTTTGAGCGGGTCATTCTCAAATCTGGCTTGGGAAAATCGCAAGAAATGAAGCGTGAAGGGTTCGCCATTATCCTTTAAAGCAACAAGGAAGGGTCGTAGGGACGATTAGCACAGCGTAATCGTCCTTTTTTGCCATCCGTGCGGTTACGCTACGCTAACCGCATCTACATATTTTCGAGTCAACATGAAATCCCCCACCCTACAAATCAACAAAGCCCATTACCCAGTCACCGTGCTGGGTCATGGGCGACGCATCGGCATTTGGGTGCAAGGCTGTTCCATCCATTGCAAACAATGCGTGTCGATGGATACGTGGACACCTGACCCCAAACGCGCCCTGCGCATCGCCGATGTGATTGCATGGTGTCGCGAGCGGGCAAAAGATGGCTGCGATGGCATTACGATTAGCGGCGGTGAGCCCTTTGACCAGCCTCATGGTTTGCGGGCCTTATTGACGGGGTTGCACGCGTGGCGCAAAGCCAGTGGGCTGGATTTTGATATTTTGAGCTACAGCGGCTATCCCTTACGCACCTTGCAAGCCAAACACAGCGCGCTGCTCAACTTATTGGATGCGGTGATTCCTGAGCCTTATATTGAAAATCTGCCACCGACGGCAATTTGGTGTGGCTCAGCCAATCAAAGCCTCGTCCCGTTAAGCGAACGCGGCAAAATCCGATATGCACCTTACCTAAACCTGCCACTAGAGCAATACGGCAAACAAATGCAAATGAGCGTCGAAGCGGGCAAAGTCTGGATGATCGGCATCCCCAGTCGTGGCGATATGGCGGCACTGGAAACCTTGTGTCAATCACGCGGACTGACCTTGAGCGAAGTGTCTTGGCGGAGGTAGTTGTCGCGTAGGGGGCTTTATGCTTGCGTGATTCCTTGCAACCATCGGTCATAAATTTTCCGTGCTACACGATGCAAAGGCGGGAAATTTTCCAATGCCAGTTTTTGTATCATGGCAGCGGTTTGCACAGCGGGACTGTTCTGGCTGGCAAGCAACTCTTCACGTCCTTCCCGACACCACACTGCAAGCATTTCTGCCGTCATTTCAAGATGACATTGCAACGCAAAATGCTTACCTATCGCATAGGCTTGGTTGGCGCAGTATTCGCTAGCCAGCAAATGTGTCGCCCCTGGTGGCAGGCTAAACGTTTCGCCATGCCAATGAAAGGCTTGAAAGGTTTGCACCTCGCCAAACCAGTGGCGGGCAACGGTGTTATCGGAGACGCTCACCTTGCCCCAACCAATTTCTTTAACGGGATTGGCCGAAACGGTTCCACCCAAGGCTTTGGCAATCAATTGCCCGCCCAAACAATGTCCCAACACGGGGATGTCTTTTGCCACGGCATCGCGAATCAAGGCTAATTCATCCGCGATCCATGGTAAATCATCATTCACGCTCATATTGCCCCCCATAAACACTAAGCCAGCATAGGCCGATGCGTCATCAGGTATCGCGTCACCTGCATCAATGGCAATAAGCTGAAAGGGAATCTGTTTTTCGATCAGGAGCTGAGCGAAATACCCCGCCCCTTCGTGGGCGAGATGGCGAAAAATAGCAATGGGTTTCATGGGAAGTCGTTAGTTACTAGTCGTTAGTCGCTAGTTGGTAGTAACCGTTAGCTGGCAGGGCGTGTGCAAACAAATACACTATTTTTATAAATATATTCATATAGATACACCCATATTCACCCCCTAAAAACCAACAACCAAGGACTAATAAACCAACTAATTTAGGCATTCCGCTAAACACAATTTTGCCGCCACGTCCCACGCGGGCATCACCATGCCGTAATCCCGTTGCAATTTCTCTCCCGACAAACGGGAGTTCAGGGGACGTTGTGCGGGCAGCGGATATTCGTGGGTGGGGATAGCAAAAATTTCGTTTGTTTTGATCAGACTATCGTGCTGTTTGGCGTAGTCAATAATCAAGCTAGCAAAGCCGTGCCAACTGGTTTCCCCTGCTGCGGACAGGTTATAAATACCAGAGGTGAATTGTGCAAGCTGGCGTTTGGCTAAGGCTTGCACCGCCATATCCGCCGTGGCTTCCGCGATAAAGCGTGCCCAAGTCGGTGCGCCGACTTGATCGCCGACGATACGCAAGGTGTCGCGTTCTTTAGCCACGCGCAACATGGTTTTCATAAAATTTTGCCCTCGTGCGGCATACACCCAAGTGGTGCGCAAAATCAAATAATCGCCCCCCGCAGCTTGAATTGCTTGTTCGCCCGCCAGTTTGGAACGACCATAGACACTCAACGGACAAGGCACATCGGTTTCTAAATACGCGCCTGTTTTGCTGCCATCAAACACATAATCGGTAGAATAATGAATAAACAACGCGCCCACTTCACGCGCTGCGGCAGCGATTTCACCGACCGCAATGCCATTGATTTGGGTAGCGAGGGCTTCCTCGGTTTCCGCTTTATCCACCGCCGTATAAGCGGCCGCATTGACGATGATGTCAGGGCGATGTTGTTGTATCCATGCCAACAATGGTTGGGTATCCAACAAATTAGCCTGTTCCCTGCCCAAGGCGGTCACGTCGCCACACAATGCCATGCTGCGTTGCAACTCCCAACCAACTTGTCCGTTCTTGCCAATAATCAGAATTTTCGGGCGCATTATGCAAAACACTCCGCGTCTGCCAATAATTTGCCCTGCTGATCTTTGCCCGACAACAGCGGTGTGTTGTCTAGTGGCCAATCAATTGCTAAGGCAGGATCGTTCCACAAAATACTGCGTTCGTGCGCGGGATACCAATAATCGGTTGTTTTATATAAAAATTCTGCGGTTTCGGACAGCACCACGAAACCATGCGCAAAACCTGGTGGTATCCACAACATACGCTTGTTGTCAGCGGATAATTCCACGCCCACATGCTGCCCAAAAGTCGGTGAGCTTTTGCGAATATCGACCGCCACATCAAACACGCGCCCCTGTGTGGCACGCACCAGCTTGCCTTGTGGATGTTGAATTTGGTAATGCAAGCCGCGCAGTACGCCCCGCGCCGATTTGGAATGATTGTCTTGTACAAACTCGGCAGTCACCCCCGTCAACTCAGCAAAGCGTTTTTGATTGAAACTCTCAAAAAAAAAGCCGCGATCATCGCCGTAAACGGTGGGTTCGATGATGCACAAATCAGAAATAGTGGTGGCAACGAGCTTCATTTGACTAAGGTTTCTTTCAAAATGCGTTTGAGGTATTGCCCATAGCCATTTTTTGCCAAGGGTACGATCAGTTTTTCCAATTGCTGCGCAGTGATGTAGCCACTGTTATAGGCAATTTCTTCAGGACACGCGATTTTCAAGCCTTGGCGTTTTTCCAAGGTTTCGATAAACAACGAGGCTTCTAGCAAAGATTCATGCGTGCCTGTATCCAGCCACGCATAACCCCGCCCCATGACTTGCACATCCAACTGGGCTTTTTCCAAATAAATTTGATTGACGGTGGTGATTTCTAATTCGCCGCGTGCCGAGGGTTGAATCGACTTAGCAATCTCAACCACCTGATTATCATAAAAATAAAGCCCTGTGACCGCATAATTTGACTTAGGCTGTTCGGGTTTTTCTTCTAGGCTGATCGCCTGTCCATCCGCATTAAATTCCACCACGCCGTAACGTTCAGGATCATGCACATGGTAGGCAAACACCGTACCACCTTGTACTTTGTTGGCAGCACTTTTCAGCAAGGGCTCAAATCCATGTCCGTAAAAAATATTGTCACCCAACACCAACGCACAGGAGTCATCGCCGATAAAATCTTCGCCAATGATAAAAGCCTGCGCCAAGCCATCGGGCGAAGGCTGCACCGCGTAGGACAGTTTAATCCCCCATTGCGACCCATCGCCCAATAACTGCTCAAAGCGCGGCGTGTCTTGTGGCGTGGAAATCACCAAAATATCGCGTATCCCCGCCAACATCAGCGTGGTCAGCGGGTAATAAATCATCGGCTTGTCGTAAACAGGCAAAAGCTGCTTGGAGACCGCTTGGGTAACGGGATACAAGCGCGTGCCAGACCCGCCCGCTAAAATAATGCCTTTCATACTGAACCTCGTGCGTTATAGTTTTGTTGCACCCAATGTTGGTAGTCCCCGCTGAGCACACCATTCACCCAGTCGGTATTCGACAAGTACCATTCCACCGTTTTGCGCAACCCTGTTTCAAATGTTTCTTGTGGCTTCCAACCTAAATCACGCTCTATTTTGCTGGCATCAATTGCATAACGCTGGTCGTGACCAGGACGATCTTGCACATAGGTAATCAATTGCGCATGAGGTGCGCCTTGTGGATGTAACTCATCCAAAATCGTGCAAATGGCTTGCACCACTTCCAAATTGGTTTTTTCGTTCCAACCACCAATGTTGTAGGTTTCCCCCAACTGCCCGCGTTCCAACACCAAACGTAAAGCGCGAGCGTGGTCATCCACAAACAACCAATCACGCACATTGTCCCCCTTGCCATAAATCGGCAGTGGCTTGCCCGCCACGGCATTCAGAATCACCAAAGGAATCAATTTCTCAGGAAAGTGATGCGAACCATAGTTATTCGAGCAATTGGTGGTCACCACGGGGAAGCCGTAAGTGTGATGCCAAGCACGCACTAAATGATCCGAAGAAGCCTTGCTGGCGGAATACGGGGAGTTGGGCTGATAAGCGGTTTCTTCCGTGAAAAAACCTTCATCGCCCAGTGTGCCATACACTTCATCCGTGGAAATATGATGGAAACGAAAAGCGGCTTTGCGTTCAGTATCCAAGCCATTCCAATACTGCCGCGCCGCTTCCAACAGGGTATATGTCCCGACAATGTTGGTTTGAATAAACGCCGCAGGACCTGTAATCGAGCGATCCACATGCGACTCAGCAGCCAAGTGCATCACCGCATCAGGCTGATGCTGCGCAAACACGCGAGCGATTTCTGCCGCATCGCAAATATCCACTTGCTCAAAATGATAACGTGGATTATCTGAAATCGTCGCCAAAGAAGCCAAATTACCCGCATAGGTTAATTTATCAACATTAACAACTTGATGAGGGGTGTCTTGAATAAACTGCCGAACAACAGCCGAGCCAATAAACCCAGCTCCGCCTGTGATGAGGATGGTTTTCATACGAAAATATAAGGGAATAGAAAAGTGTTTAACAATGACGCAACAGATAGTAGTAAGCCACAAATAACAAGACAAAACTGCCAAAGACGAGAATGGTTGATGCGCCTGTCAGATAAAAAACAACACCGATACTGACCAAGAGCAACTGCCCAACACTTGACCACAAAACTGCCTTGCCCGTCGAAAAACCTTTACGCTCTAAAACATGGTGGATATGAGTACGATCTGCCACAAAGGGAGATTTTTTTCGGTGTATACGACGAAACATCACGGTAAGCGTATCAATCAAGGGCAAACCAAACAACCACAGCACCACCCAAGGCTCATTGCCACCTTGCGCAATTTGTGCCAACAACCAAGCAACCACCAGCCCTAGCCACATGCTGCCCGCGTCACCCATAAATATCCAAGCGCGCCTGACTAATAACCGAGAGTTAAACAATAGGAATGCGGCTAGCGCGCCCAATAATGACAGCGGCAAAACCAAAGGCACATCCGCAACAGGATGCACCATTAACAAAATCATTGCGCCTAGTATGGTAATAAATGCCATGCTCCCCGCCATGCCATCCGCGCCATCAATCATATTCATGGCATTCACCGAGCCGACAAAAGCAATCAGGCTAAAGGGTATCGCAAACATCAATGCCAGCCGTACATCACTACCCGACCAAGTGCCAAGATAACTGATCGTCGCATCTGCCCCGCCAATGACGATAAGCACCAAGACAATTTGTATCATCAAGCGAATTGACACAGGCAAGCCGTGTTTATCGTCCAACAAGCCCAAAGCCATCAAGCCCCCCGCACAGGCCATGAGATAGCTCACATTCCCAGTGAAATGATGCTCAAAAAACAGCACTGCCATCACCGCAATGTACATAGCAGAACCCCCCACTGTAGGTATAGGGCAGTGGTGCTGCTTGCGTGCATCGGGATGATCCATTAAACCCAACGAATGCGCAAAGCGGCGAAACACTAAAATAAGCGAGGTGCAACAGCACAATGCAATCAAAAAACTGCTCATTGATTCAATTCCAAAAGAGAAATTCATATGACGGAGCGGGAATATACCCTATTAGTGTTGAGCTTGTAAAATTAACTGAAAGTATTGCTGCGCAACAATCTGCCAAGTGTAACGTCTAGCTGCAATTGCCTGCATAGTTTCACCGTTTGATTTCAACACTTCGAGGGGTGTTTTCTCGACCAATGTCGCCAGCTCATTTTCACTGCTAAAAAACAACGCTTGATCTTCTGTCGTGCTGCGATTGAAATTGCAATCAAAAGCCAAAACAGGACGACCAAAGTGCATCGCCTCGACTAAAGATGGATTCGTTCCACCTGCCGAATGCCCGTGAATATAAATCGTTGCTTGCGCACGCAGGGTTTTAAGTTTGCCTAAATCATAAATAGGATCGAGTAAAAATAAACGCGAATTACTCGCATATTCTTTGCGCAATGCTTGACCGTATTCACTATTTTTCCAATTACCTACAATAACCAAGGGCAAAGTGGCTAATTTGGAGAATGCAGCGAGAATCAGATGGATATTATTCTCTGGCTCAATACGACACACTGAAAAAGCAAACTCTTCTGGCAAGGCATATTCAGCAACAGAAGCGGCATTGGCTGCCAAAGCATGATCGCCCCCATATGCAATCACATGTGCCTTTACGCCATAACTTTCTTGTACATAATCCGCAATTGCCCCGTTGTCTGCAATGACTTCATCTGAAAAGCGCACTGCCATTTTTTCTGAACATCGCAAAAAACGCTTGGCAAACCCTTGCCATTTTTCTCTACGCCATTCGATACCGTCGATATTGGTCACAATCCGTGCTGATGACAACAATCGAACCAAGGGCAAGGCAATTGCCCCCGACACGCCTAATAACAAAATCACCTGCTGGCGATGCCATATCGCTGAAAACAACGACCAAATATCGTAAGGAATACTTTGCGCACCGTTGGCATTTAAGGGAATATAGCGCAGTTGCGCCGAGAGATAGCTTGTTGATTGCGCTGGATAACTTTTACTGCTGCAATATACTGTCAGCACTTCCGTGCGCGTATTGGCATCATGGTACTTCACAAGATTTTCGGTCAATGTCTCGAAGCCACCGTAATTAGCAGGCACGCCGACTGTACCGAGAATGACAATTTTGTTTACCTTCATAAAATAACAACCTATCCGTTCCAGCTATTTTCAATTTAAATTTGTGCGAATACCCCCAATACACCGCGGTGGGTTCTGTTAACATTTCATCGTAGCCATAAAAGAACCGAGGAAAATGACAGCATCCCCATGTAATTAATGGCTTTTTTCTCCAATCGAGTTGCGATTCTGCGATAGTGTTTGAGCTTGCCAAACATGCACTCGATCGCATGGCGTTAGTTATAATGCCAATAATCGCACTCAATTTGTTCGATTCGATTGGATTTTGGTGGGATGACGGCTCTTATTTTTCGGCTTTCCAGCCACGCTCTAAACTCGTTTGTGTCGTAAGCCTTGTCCGCCAATAAAGTGAACCCCTTGGTCAAGACAATAATGCATCAAGTTTAAGAGGGTCGCCTATTCCATGTAGCTGGTCGGCGCTGCCCCGTGTTTTTGTTTCTATTTCTAAACGTGTTTTTGCTGTCGCACTGAACTTATCTACAATTCTCGCTCCGCCGCCACTGCCAGTACGATAGACCTGATCTGGTGTGTCGTAGTCCAGCGATTGGTGCGTTCTTTCCGTGTTGTAAAATACAAAATATTCCGTCAGCCCAAGCAGTAATTCTGGCAAGGAGCCATATCCTTTCAAATACACACCTTCGTGTTTGACGCTGCGCCAGAGTCGTTCCACGAAGATGTTATCCAGCGCACGACCACGTCCGTCCATGCTGATGGCAATGCTTTTTTTCAACAGCACGCTTGTAAACGCTTCACAGGTGAACTGGCTGCCCTGATCGGTGTTGAAGATTTCGGGCGTACCGTAATGCTGCAAAGCCTCTTCCAGACAGTCCACACAAAACCCGCTATCCATGGTATTCGATAGCCGCCATGACAAGACTCGGCGCGAATACCAGTCAATCACCGCTGCGAGGTACACAAAGCCACGCGGCAAGCGCAGATAAGTAATAACACCTGATTGGGGCGCGTGACCACCACGCCTCGCAGCAAGTATGGATAAATCTTGTGTTGCGGATGGGGGCGGCTGGTATTTGACCCTGATACCATGCCTGCCAATCCCAACATCGCCATCAGCCACTGCACGCGCTTGCGATTGATTTGATACCCTAAATCCCGCAAATAAATCTTGATCTTACGGCTGCCATAGAACGGATGGCGGGTATATTCAGCGTCGATCAGTGCCAACAACCCCAATTCCTGCTGATCTAGTTTTGCAACCTGATGCGGCGCATACACCGTGGAACGGTTAACACCCGCCAGCTCGCACTGCTGGGTCACTGCCAAAGGTTCATCAGTACCAACCCATAGCCTGCGTTCAGCTACAGGCAGATCCCAGACTTTTTTTGAGCCAGTCGAGTTCCATTTTGAGTCGGCCAATCTCGGAATACAGACGCTCTGGACTGGCAGACGGGTCGGCAGGTTTGGGTCCGCGTTTGACATCAAACAGACAGGCTGCCTGTTCTTGCAGTTCGCGCTTCCACAGACCAACTTGCGTTGGATGCACGCCAAATTCCTGCCCAAGCTCATTCACGGTCTTGATGCCATGTATCGCCTCAAGTGCCACTTTCGCCTTGAACTCGCCCGTGAAATTCTTACGTCGGCTTTCACTCATCTCCTGCTCCTTTTTTACAGCAGGCTACCATCTGTGTCACTGTCTGAAATTCGGGGTCCACTATATGCCCTAACACGCCCGACCAGTCTAAAATAATTAAGGCTTATCCAGTGTATCCTTAGAAAAAGTCTTACCAGATTCGGATACAAATTTAAATAGGTAATCGCGATGCTTCTCAGAACAAAAGTTCCACGTCGTGGCCATCATACCGTCACCAGCCCTTGCCGACACATACTTCGAAAAAGAATCGATATTGTTTTTTTCGTGCCACGATGCACCCCATACCTTAAAACCATATTTTTTTAAAAAATCGTAAGATGGGTAATCCGTGGCATTGTTCTCATAATGCCAATCAATAACTACGATGTCCTTAGGCAACCTCTCCAATTGAGAAACTAACTCATTGGTTCCATGGGATCCAGTATGAGAATATAACTTGCCGAAAGCACCTCTCGGACCATAATCGGGGACAATAAACATATCTCCCCAAATTATCGTCTTTACATTCTTTGTAGCTAAATAGTCATGAACTTTTATAGCATGTGAAACGAATTGATCTGGTGTCAACCTGCGAGTACCAGCTACAAGTGCAAGTTTCACACTAGCCACATCCTTATATCCCCATAGCTCATCATGCCCAATCAGCATCATTTTTGGGTGAAATAGCTCAAAATGGATATCGATCAGCTTTCTTTCAAATTCCCATGTTTCTGGAATAGATACATCAAGAGTCTCTTTATTCAGTAATAAATGAGGACCAAAACGCTTGGCAACTTCCTGCTGGTGCGTAAGCAACACAACATAAGGAACCACATCCAAATTGAACGACCTAGCGAAATCCACAAGAGAAGCAATATCGGCCTCCGAAAACCCATTAGGTAATCTGACTTGGGGAAAAGCCCTATAATTAATCCAACCAGTTGCTTCTATAACCACAGTGTTAAAACCATTTTTTGCGGCAGTTTGAATCAAGTCTCGGTACAGATACATCTCTTTAATTGAACGGGGGTGAATCAAGATAGCCTTAACAGTAAGTGGATTGACTGTACCCGCCTGCACTAAAGCTGGCGTAAGCAACAAGACTACGACTACGAAAATCATCGACATAAATATGTGAAAAAAATTTCGCACAGCTAAACGAAGCACAAGACTCAAAATACTCATACTCTTTTCACAAAGTCCGCTAGTTTTGGCACAAAACAAAAAACAAGTATCCCCGCAGCATGCACCCAGCCGTAGTAGCGCGCATAACTGAGCCGTGAATATAACGAATTGATTCTACATGTGAAAGAATTTGAATCATCTTGTGACATACATGTGAACAGACGAGCCATCCTGCGCATGGATTCCAGATCTTCCTTACTCCACATATCCTCATGATCAGATAAATATGCTTCCAACCTCGCCTTGTTCTTTGCATACCAAGCACAACGTTCTGACAATAATGGTACTCGTTTGATTGATGCCAGCAACCCACCACTGTGTGCACCTATAACATTGGACGAGTGCTGCCGATAGAAAGTCAGCGATTGCGGAATCAAAGCTATTCCTCCACACGCAGAACGGGTACTCAACACACTCAACCACCAATCATGCATGATGCAATTTTCGGGGAAAGGAAAAGCACCTTCCAACAAACGGCGGCGGATCATCGTGGCACAACCTGTGACAAAATTAGCATAGAGTAGTTGTTCGAAAGGCTTGCCTTCTCTCACAGAAAGGCGCTGATGCCGCCACATGGATTCTGCGATTACTTCCCCAGAATCACCGACGAGACAAAGATCAGATAAGACAATATCCGCAGAAGGCGAAGCAATCATGCGTTCTAACTGCAATTCTATCTTGTCTTTCCGAAAAGTATCATCTTGGTCGGCCAATGCAATAAATTCACCTTTTGCTAACCCCAGTGCCTTTTCAAAAGTCTTAATTGCACCTTGATTTTTTTCAGAGAAACTAAGTTTGATCCTACTATCGGATTGCGCAAACTTAGTAAGGATTTCTTTTGTATTGTCGGTAGAAGCATCGTCGACAATAACGATTTCAAGGTTCGTGTATGTTTGGGTGATGATGCTTTCAAGCATCATTGGCAAAAAACTGGCTCCGTTATATGTTGCCATTGCGATACTTACTAATGGTTTGCTCATTTTTCAATCCTTAATTCGGAATATCGTTTCCTAAGCAGTGTCAAAATACTAAAGAAAAAGTAGAGATAAAACATACCTAAAGGTGAATTCAAGTACGGGTTGGACAAATCAATCACCAACCAATAGAAGGTTGACAAGAAACCAAATAAAGCCACCCCTGCTTCGAACTCCATCTGCATCTTGCTAAATCGCCTAAACAGGCGGATAAAACTAACCATTACCCAAACAAAAATCCCGCAAAACACTGCAAACACAACCAGACCGAGTTTAGCTGCCATCGCTACCAGATCAACTTCATAGGTATAAGGTTCCGTTATTGAGCGAATAAAACTCAAATGCATACCAAAACCATTCCCCAAAATAGGACTCTCGAGAGCCTCATTCCAAAGATAGGGAACCTGAAACAACTTCATCTCGTTACTAGATTGGGAAGAATCGAATATAGTCTCGATTCGATGCATGATGATTTCGCCAATCTCGATCTGTCCAAAAGACAGACTCATAATCACGAAAAATCCACAAATGACCATGCTTAAAAACAACGAAAATCTCTTGCCAAAACTAAAGAAATAAACCACTAAACCAAAGGCAAGTAAGAGCCAAAAGATCCTTACGTAGGATACAATAATTAGAACAAAGACGAGGATTGAATATGTAAAAAAAGTTAACTTCAATACCTTGCTAACCCGCAACCCATTAAATTTAGCAATGAGCGCAAATGACAAAGGAACCATGAATGAAAGCGAAATGAAAAATACTTGAACATACTCCTTAAAAACATTAATGTGGGTATTGTCTACCATATCTAGCAACATCAGTGATATAGGATTTGGAAAGAACATCAACGCCAGAACATATGTTATGCAAGCCAATGAAGATATACCGATAAAAAAGTTCAATTGCGAATGCAGAGATATCAATGCCGACTTCCCTCCAGAAAACAAACCTATCCAGATAATCAGGTAGGCAGGGTATATAAGAAATGAAGCACCATCATTGATGATATGACGAAAATCATTCCCTCTGAAAACACCAACCAGCACACCCCACAAACCTATCCCCCAGAACACCAAAGTGACCGTTACCAAATAACGCTCCTCCCGAATTAACCTCAATATCCCAGCGTTGCGGAGTAGAACAGCAAAGGAGAATAGAACAATTACTACAAATATGTAAATGGGGTTTTTCACTCCCAAAAAATATCTCGGAGCACCAGTGATCACATCTATTGCGAGCAATAGAATGAAGAATCGCCTAAGGGTATAGGCAGAGAGATTGATATCAGTAGCCAGCATAGCCCAATCGCAACATCATGGGTCGCTCGCGGACTTGCTGATAAAATTTCATCAACTCACTATTCTGCTGGAATGCAAGGCCCCGCTCCCCCTTGATGCCTGAAATCACACTGAGCAAGGAATCCTCATCGCTTGGCATTTCACAAAACTTGCATATCTCGCTCAATGATGAAAGTGGCTCTTCCAATAGCACCTCATAACACACATGCAATATCCTGTCCCCAAGTATCTCGTCATACTGATACGCATATTCAAGGTATTCTTCCCATAAACTAAATGCATTTTCTAAATTGAGCACTCTGGAAGATTCAACAAAACCATACCTCTTGATGCCAAACTTATACCTCCACATTCTCTTAAGACGCTCATGCACTGCAATCGCTTCAGACAATTCCCTTTGTGCTCTTACTTGCAAACTTGCCGCAACATCAATCCCGTTACGGTGAATATGTAGAACCTTAGCTTCAGGAAACAACCTCAGCCAAATGGGTAGCGTTATTGTGTTACGCGGGTCTTTCCACCCCCACATTCTTTGCATATTGAAAGGGGTATCTCCTTTCAGGTAGGCCAGCTTTCCAATGAAGCTTGAAACTGGCCAAGTTGAAAGTATCTCACGTAGATAGTCAACATTAAGTTCGATAAAGTCATCGCCTGCCCCATAGAACTTCGCCATTGCACTGGGTTGATCCCAAGCGCCACCTGCCTCTTTAAGCAACCAGTCATTAAGGCGGATGAAATACTCTGGCTCACAGTTTGGATCAAGATCCTCGCCTACGAATAGACCAAGATGTTGGAGTAACTGCGCAACCATGGTCGTACCAGAACGATGCATGCCAATAATAATGACAGGGGCAGCTATATTGCTAATCATTAAGCTTTGTCCTCTACAAGTTAACTATACGAGTGCGGAAAGCCAATCAGAACAATCCCAGCCAAGCATTGATTCGATCTGCCTAATCTCATGTTTGTAGCGGTCTTGAAGCAGTTGAAATTCATCTTCGCTTATTTTGCTTTCATAGTTTCTGGCATGAACTATTTTTTTTTCAACTATGATCGGTGATACTCCAAGAAACCTCCACACCCCCTCCAGCACCTCATTAGGTGATGAAAGTAGGGTTTCATATTTAATGAACATGATTTGTTCCCGTGGAAAGAATCGCCATATTCTTCTGATTTGCACCGAATACCAGCCGCGATCCAAGTAGCTATAAACACGATGCTGACTTGGCAAAACCCCTTTGCAGCGCTGTTCTTCTTTTTCGATAGCCTCAAGAAACGGCAAGGTTTCATAACCCCGTTGCCGCTCCATGTTCCAGTGCGAATATGCCCTTTCAATAGGATTCCTGAGTACAACGATAATTTTCATCTGGGGATTATATTTCCAGATTCGCTGGATGCTTACATCCCAATATGCATAGATAGGCGTCGCCTCTCCAAACAATTGATGCGTGTTCTCAGCCGAAAAGTGCGCATGGTAAGCAAAATAATTGGGTATCAGCCAGAAAAATCTGGTGCGATCGAAAAAGTGCACCTCTTTTTGTTTTGCCATACAAATTTCTGGATGCGCCCTCAGATAGGCATCCAAGGCGGAGGTACCCGCCTTCTGTACACCTGCGATCACGAAATCAACTTTTCTTCCGCTTACGGCAAATCGAAGCGCAGTTATTAAAGATTTATATAATATCATTATTACACCACTAAATTTTGAACCAAGCCATTTTAATTTTAAGTAAGTGCCCAGCCATAACAAAGGCCGCCAAATTAAATACAATTAATCCTACCGATGAAGCAATAGCGGCACCGATTGAACCAAAGTCAGGAATCAATGCGACCGACAGAACGATCAGTGTTATTCCAGATAACAATGTAAGGCGCGCATTTACCTTTTCATTCCCTGTCATGGTTAGCAGGTAACCGACCGACCCACATGCCACATTGACGAATTGTCCTACCAGCAGGATCGTTAAAACTGTTGTGCCCGCTTGAAATTGAGTACCGAACAGTGCCATCACCCGATGACCACCCATTATCAACGCCAAAAAAAGTGGTAGGGCAAATAAAGTGGTCAGCATCGCCGAGCGACGCGCCACTTGCCCCAGTTGCTCAATATCGCCCTTCGCATAAAGCTCCGCAAATTTTGGTGCCACCACGCTATTCGCGGTTACCAATATGAAGCTGACCAACATAGCTACACGGCTTGCTGCACCGAAAATACCTATGTCATCGCTGCTTGCCCAAAAACCCAGGAACAGAATGGGGGCAAATGGCAGCAATGCTTGGTTCATCAACGCTACCAAGTACATATGCTTGCAACTAGACCATAGCTCTTTGAACGAAAATAATGCTGCTTCAATGCAAAACGTCGATGTTGCACCACGCCACGCCATAATTCCAAATATTGTGGCAAACAACACGCTTACTAAATACGCAACGCTTGCTCCGACTACACCATAGGCATGAGCCAATGGCACAATGAGCATAAGACCCAACAAAGGGATAGCCACAACCTGCACAACCATCGCATCACGGATTCGCTTTAAACCTTTCAAGCTTTCTGTCTGTAGTGCAAGTATTGACAACGGCATGATTGACATAGCCATCCAGCCAAGCGGTACAGCAATATCTGGCTTCTTGAAAATTGCGGTGGCCAGCCAAGGGGCTGAGATAAAAATACTGAGCGTAACAACTGTAGATGCTACAACGACTACGCGCATACCCAAAATATAGACACCCTTTACTCCTGACCAATCTTGGTGTGTCGCGTGTGTGGAAACAAAACGCAGCAAAGCACTGTCAAGTCCGACACGACCAATCACCGATGCAATCGTCGTAATCGCCAAAGCAAGAAAATACAATCCAGCCCCATCCGCACCAAGCAAGCGCGCAACGACCACATTGAAAGCGAAAGCCAAGCCTGAGCCTGCGACTTTCAAAACAAAGGCCAGCATCGTTCCGTGCGCCACTTCACGCATGTGCGAATCTGTACGCAATACCATTAACTTATTCTTGAGGTGGCGAATCATTGAGAAGGTGTTTATGTGGAATCTAAACTAACAAGGCAACATTTCAAGTACTTGCTCGACACACTCTTCTGGATTTTTTGCGACCGTATCGATCTTCACTTCAGGCGTTTCGGGGGCTTCATACGGGCTGTCAATGCCTGTGAAGTTGGCGATTTTGCCTAGTCGTGCTTTGGCGTACAGTCCTTTTACATCACGCGATTCGCATTCTGCTAAGGGGGTTTCGACGAATACTTCGTAAAACTCACTTGTTTCAAATAATCCACGCGCAAATTCCCGTTCTGCACGGAAGGGGCTGATGAAGGAGACGATGACGATCAAACCTGCATCGACCATGAGCTTGGCAACTTCTGCTACGCGGCGGATGTTTTCAACGCGGTCGGCTTCGGTGAAACCTAAATCACGGTTGAGTCCGTGGCGCACATTGTCACCATCCAACAGGTAGGTGTGTTTGCCTTCGGCGAATAGCCGTTTTTCGAGCAAATTAGCAATGGTGGATTTGCCTGAACCTGACAATCCTGTGAACCAGATACAGGCGGGTTTTTGCGATTTGAGGGCGGCGCGAGCGACTTTGTTGATTTCCAAAGATTGCCAATGCACATTGGAAGCGCGGCGTAGGGCGAAGTTAATCATCCCTGCACCTACGGTTTCGTTGGTCATGCGGTCAATGAGAATAAACGCGCCCAGTGTTTTGCATTGTTTGTATGGCTCGAAGGCGACGGGGTGGCTGGTGTAAAGTGTCACTTCGCCAATGTCGTTTAGTTCTAGCGTGTTAGCGGCGAGGTGACTGCCTTGGTTAATGTCGAGCTTGAATTTAATGTTGCTAATGGTGACCCCAACTTGCGCGGTGTGCAGCTTAATCAAATAAGGGCGGCCAGGGACTAGGTGGTGTTCGGACAAACATAACACACTGGCTTCAAATTGGTCACTGATTTGAATCGGATCGTCCACACTGCTTAAGACTTGCCCACGACTGACATCAACTTCACGGTCTAGTGTGAGGGTCACGGCATCGCCTGTTTCGGCGGTTTCTTGTTCACCTTGCCAAATCACGACCGATTTAACTTTAGCTTCTGCGCCGCCTGGTACCACGCGGATGCTATCGCCCGCACGAATACTGCCTGACGCGACGCAACCGCAATAGCCTCGGAATTCGGAATTTGGGCGGTTGACATATTGCACAGGCAGACGGAAGGGATGGAAGGCTTCTAATTTGGAAACATCTACGTTTTCCAAATAATTGAGTAAAGTCGGCCCTGTGTACCAAGGGGTTTGTTCACAAGGGAAGGCGACGTTGTCCCCCGTCAGAGCAGACATCGGAATGGCTTGTACCGATGCAAAACCAAAGTTTTCGACGAGGGCGTGAATGTCCGCCACAATCGCATTAAAGGCAGCTTCGTCCCAGCCTATCATATCCATTTTGTTGACGGCGACCACAATGTGGCGCACGCCCAGCATGGACACAATGCGGCTATGGCGTTTGGTTTGCGTCAACAAACCTTTGCGCGCATCAATCAGCAATACCGCAAGGTCGGCCGTGGATGCGCCTGTCGCCATGTTGCGGGTGTATTGCTCATGCCCTGGGGTGTCCGCAACGATAAATTTGCGGTTTTCGGTGGAAAAGAAACGATAAGCAACATCAATGGTGATGCCTTGTTCTCGTTCAGCTTGCAAACCATCGACTAGCAAAGCCAAATCAAGGGCTTTGCCTTGTGTGCCATATTTGCCAGAAGCGCGTTCTAATTCTTGGAAATGATCTTCAAAAATTTGTTTTGATTCGTAGAGTAAACGACCAATGAGCGTGGATTTTCCATCGTCAACACTGCCACAGGTAATAAAGCGTAAAGCGTCTAACATTAGAAATATCCTTCTTGTTTTTTGCGTTCCATTGAGCCAGCCCCATCGTGGTCGATCAAGCGACCTTCACGTTCGGAGGAGGAGGCAGCCAAGGTTTCTTCAATAATTTTTTCCAGCGTATCAGCACTGCTTTCCATTGCGGCTGTCAGCGGATAGCAACCCAAAGTACGGAATCGCACCAAGCGCATTTCGGGCGTTTCGCCCTCATTTAGTGGGAGACGTTCGTCATCTACCATAATCCATTGTTCGCCCCGTTTGACCACAGGACGTTTTGCCGCAAAATACAACGGTACGATGGGGATGCTTTCTGAAGCGATGTATTCCCAGATGTCGGATTCTGTCCAGTTTGACAACGGAAAAACACGAATGGTCTCACCTGCATTGATACGGGTGTTATACAAATTCCACAATTCTGGGCGTTGTGCTTTGGGGTCCCAACGATGCCCTGGGGCGCGGAAGGAGAAAACACGTTCTTTGGCACGCGATTTTTCTTCGTCGCGACGCGCACCACCAAAAATTAGGTCGTAGCCGCCTGCATCCAGTGCTTGTTTCAGGGCTTCAGTTTTCATGCGGTCGGTGTAGCGTTCCGAACCGTGCACAAATGGGGAAATGCCTTCTTCTTGCGCCGCTTGGTTAGTGTGTACTCGCAACTCCATACCCGACGCTGCCGCCATCTGATCGCGGAAAGCAATCATTTCACGGAACTTCCAAGTGGTATCAACATGGAGCAAGGGAAAAGGAGGGGGGGCAGGCCAGAATGCTTTGCGTGCCAGATGCAGCATGACGGAAGAGTCTTTGCCGACGGAGTACATCATCACAGGATTGGTGGAGGTGGCGACTGCCTCGCGGATGATTTCAATAGATTGGGCTTCGAGTTGATTTTGTTTGCTGCGCATTCTGCACTTTCTTTAAGTCTTGATTTTAGGTACGGGGCAATGTGTTTTTAAAAGCGTTGAAATTATCTTCTCAACCTTCAATATGTGGAAGTTGCTATTGACTCTCCAACCAACCTCTTTGTTCAATTTCCATAAGCATCTTGGTTGCGGCGTATTCTAGGGCGGTCACAAACTGATGCCCTGTTTGTAGGGCAGAAACAAGAATGCTCAAATCCTCAATATATTCATGCACCATCTGGTTTCTTAACGTTCGCATGGTCATCCACGCATCCGTCGATGAAATTAAACTTAAACGTTCAGCTTTATCCAAGTTATCAATCGCGCTCGCTGTTTTTTCACCTAAAGCAAACAACAAAATGGGCAATAACTTATCCCCTAAGGTGTCTTGTAATCGACCAAAACGACTGACAAATGCCTCAACACGTTCTGCCAGCACAGTGTCGTTTTCAAGTGTCATCGCATGCGCTACCGTAAAAGGTGTCGCAAACAAACGCTGATCGGTTAAACGTAAATGCTGTAATTCTTTATAAACAACGCGTGATAGAAATTGCAAGCGTAATACCGTTGCGTCATTCATAACACAATTCCTTCCCTAAACACCACATCATGTATCGGCAAACGTTGCAGATTGGGCGCGCAGAGTACCACATCCACGCGCCGTCCGTGCATCGCCCTTGAGATAACTGCCGCCAGTTGTGCCGCCATCAAAGCAGGCTGCACGATGGGTTCGGAAAGTTCTAGCATTAAATCCACATCCCCGCCCTGCGCATGGTCGTCCAACCTAGATCCAAACAACCAAATTTTGGCGCGTTCTCCCGCGATAGATAGAACTTGTTCACGAATAAGACGAATATCTGTCGGGGTCAAACGCATGATTGATTAAACAGTTTGCTTACCTATAACTGATCAAGCATACCTCAATTATTCACAAATGCCAAAAAATTATTGCTATTCTGGGCAAATACAAAGAATTCTGGGTTGTGCATATCGGGCTTGTTATAGCGCAATATTGCCCCTGCCGCATCACAGACCACCCCACCCGCAGCACTGACAACCGCGTGTGCCGCTGCCGTGTCCCACTCCATCGTAGGACCTAAGCGGGGATAAAAGTGCGCAGCACCTTCCGCTACCAAACACAATTTAAGTGAACTGCCCATGCTGATACATTCATAAGCCCCTAATTTGCCGAGTAAAGTTTGGGTGCGTGCATCGCTATGAGAGCGACTGGCAACAACTTTAATCACTTCATTTGCGGCGGCTGGTTTAACTTGGATCGTTTGTGCTTCGGTATTACCACGTTGTATCCACGCGCCAAGACCTTGCATGGCGGAATAGCATACGTCCAAGACAGGGGCATAGACCACTCCCACAGTCGGTACGCCATTTTCAATTAAGGCAATATTGACGGTAAATTCACCATTGCGCTTAATAAACTCTTTTGTGCCATCTAAGGGATCAATTAACCAGAAAGACGACCACTGGGCGCGTTGGTCGTAAGGAACTTCACTGGATTCTTCTGATAAAACAGGAATATGGGGAGTCAAGCGTGCCAGTCCTGCCACAATGGCATGATGCGAGGCAAGATCGGCTAAGGTTAATGGTGATTGATCTGCTTTGTCGGTCGTTCCGATATTGTCGCTGTGATAGACCTGCATAATTGCTTCGCCTGCTTCGCGGGCTAAAGCGACGAGTTGGGGTAATAATTCAATTTGCATAGATGAAGAGCTTGTTTTGGTAAGTGGTTGTTTACAAATAACTGGGTATTGAGTTGTTAGTCGCTAGTCGCTAGTTTTTAGTTGGCGGGGTAAAATGCCTTTCTCATCCACTTGAATATATTGTAAAAAAACATAGTATCTGGCAGCTTCCCAGTATTAACTAGCGACTAGTAACTAACGACTAACAGCTCAGAATACCCGAAAATTTAGGCGCAGGTGCTTATGAAGTGGCATCGTGATAAAAATAATGCGATAGGTTAATCAGTATTTAGTCAGCTTGTTTGGTAATGGGTTTTAGCAAAAAATCCAAGATAAATTGGTCTTGTTCCGTTTGAATAAATTGCAGCACTTTTGTCATATCAATATTCATATAGTCATGCACAATGCGGTTGCGTAACCCCACAATGGCATTCCACGCAGCTAATTGCGTGTGAGGTATTTCACCGTGACGGGCTAAAACTGCAAACGCATCGTAAGCTGAAACAGGAACGGCTATTTTTTGGGCATTTAAAATTTGTTTAGCTTTACCAATGGCGTTTTCAATCAGAATCTGCAACGCATGAAGCGCACCATTTTGTTCTAATCCCGTCAGTACGCGCTCTTGTGCCAATAACGCTCTGACTTGATTGAGTATCGCCACTTGCTCCATCGCAATATGTGCCGTCTCTGCTTGGTAAAGATCAAGCCGCATGAGATTGCTCCCAATAGAAATCCTCAAGCTCTCGCCAAGTGCGGGTCAAAAAGCGCGTCCAAGTGAGTGAGTCTTCACCTGTCAGCGGCAATCCCTGCTCGGCAACATTAGCGCGCATAGCAAGATTCGCTCGACGCAAGTCAATGAGGTCAATTTTTTCAGGTAGTGTGCCAAGCGTATGCGCAATAGCACGCCGCACTGTTTCTGTTTTACCCAACAACGTCAACCAATCCAGACCAGGATGCCACTGTATGGCAATATCCCAATCGCTTTCAGGATGTACTTTACCCGAAGCGCGACTACCGACTAACACAGAGAATTCAATCTCTCTTTCATCTAACAACGCACCACGAATCGCACTTAAAACGGGGTCGTCGCTCATGCAGTGGCTTCACCTTCTGCCGCTTCTTCTTTGCGTTTGGCAATGCCTTCTTTAATAAATGCGGTCAACGCACCAACAAAACCCGCCAAAATCGCCGCTAAAATAACCAACAATGCACGTTTAGGCTTAGTTTTCTTATTGGGTTCAATTGCGGGATCTAATACTTTAAAAGCAAAATCTCGCTGTGTGTTTGCCAGCATGGCACTTTTTTGTTCGCTGGCAATCAGGTCAAATAACACTTTTCGCATTTCTTCTACTTGAGTGCGCGCCAATTCCTCTCGCAAGTATTTCAAATTCCGTTCACTGCGATCCATGGCTTGTTTTGCTAAATAATGATTGAGATCAGCAATAAGACTATTTGCCCATTTTGCAGACAAAGCAGCGTCAGTCCATTGAAGCGTAACTTTGACCAACCCTGTCTTATCATCAAGTTCAAACTCAATCTGAGCATTATCCCTACCAGGCAAACCTTTCATAGTCAACATACGATATGCCTGCCATTGCCCTGGTTGATCCTCAACATCCTCATCTTTCCAACGTTTTTTTTGCTCATCCCAATCACTCGCAAATAAAATGGGCATCAGATTGTTTTTTTGAACAAATTGCCACAAAAACTCCCTAGAGTTCAATACAGCAAGATATTCTGGGATCGACCCTCCTCCACCCAGCGAAAGCCCCGCCATGGAAGCGAACCCACCCATGCCGCCTAATGCCGAAGAAAGTCCCGATTGGCTACTATCACTTTGTGCAGGTGCAAGCAGTATTTCTCCTTCATAAATATTCGGCATCAACAAGGAAATGACCACCGCCACAGCCACACTCACCAACACATATTTACGGATCATGCGCTTGTATTTGACCAATACAGCCCACATTTCCATCAGGTCAATTTCATCATCCATCGTCTTGTCTTGATGGAAGGATTGTTGTTTATCTATGCTCATTTGAAAATCCCAATCGCTTTGCCTGTTGCCATGGTCATGCCAATTTGCATTAACGCACGCGACCAATCTAGGGCAATATCTAACGCATTCACATGGCGTAAATCAGGGGGTACGATGATAGTATCCCCTGGTCCCAATTTACGACCCGACGAGAAGAATCCCCCATTGGCTTCATCTACCTGACCATTCACGTGTATCACATAGACCGCATCCGTATCTGCCATGCGAGTCGGCCCTGCTTGGCGTACATATTCATCACGACTACTGCTGGAGTTAAATAACATGGCATTTTGACTATACACTTCACCTATAACCAAAATCTCATCAGGTTGTTTAGGTACGATGATTTTGTCACCTGCACGCAAACGCACATCTAATTCACTGTCTTTAAGCTCTTCAATATCATCCAATTGGATCACGACACGCCCCGTTGCCTTGGTGCCTTGTAATTGAGCAAGTACCCGCTTAGCCGCATCCAAGCCATTTTGCCGTTGCCCTTTCAAAAGCTCATCTGTTGTGGTCGAATTCGAGGCTTGTAGTTGTGCTAATTCACCCTCCATGCGTCGCGCCAACTCAGCAATTTGTCGCTCTTGTTCTTGACGCACCGATTCACGCGTAAAGACGACAGCTGGCAAGTAAGCATGTTTGGTAAACCCCCCTACGCGACTTAACAATGACGACAATCGCTCACCTTCTTCGACAGGATATTTTCCAGGATGCGCCACTTCACCAATCACTTCAACTTGTTCTGCCACGCGCCAGTTACCTAAGCGACGCACATTCAAAATATCGTAAGGTTTTAATAACACATTGGCACTTTGATCGCCCCGCATCGCCGCACCAAGGTTGATTTCAAAGTGATCTGAAACGCGTCTTTCGCCATTTTCGATGGCATAGCGGGTAATTTCGGCTTTTTCTAAATAGACTGAGTCTGTTAATCCGCCCCCTGCGAATACCAAATCTGACACGCGCATTCCATCAACCAGCGGCACAGAATCGGGGTGAAGCACCTCGCCCGCAATAGCCACAATATCGCGCAAATTGGGTTCGTCGTTGATACGCGTCACAAACAAAGCATCATATGGTTCGAGCAATATATTCGCAGCTTCATCACCATGCAGTGCCGCAGACAAATCAATATTAAAATGTTTAACCGCCCGTTTTTCGCCTTTATCTAGCACATAACGTGTCAATCTGGCTTTTTTAAGGAAGGCGAATTCCGTGACGCTCCCACCTGCAAAAACCAAATCTGCCACACGCATTCCTTGGCTAAGGGGGACGGTATCTGGCTTGTTGACTTGCCCCGCAACGGTGACCACTTTGCGCAATTGCGTTTCATAGACTGAGTGAACCACCACACGATCAAGATCTTGTAGCAACAAGTCATCTCCAGACCCTGAATTCATCGCTTGTGCTAAATTGGCTTTAATCAAATCAATTTTCTTGCTAAGGGGATCCGTCCGATAGACTTCAACCATACCTAAGTCCGTATCACGCAAAATACCACCCGCTGCCAATACTAAATCGGCTAGGTGCATATTGCGTTTGAGTTCGTATTCCCCGCCATTTTGCACGCTTCCTGCAATGGTTACCTTGGGTTGTTGGCGGAAGTTCGCACGTTTAAACACAAAAACTTTGTCACGCGGTTGCAGCGATATGTCTACTTCACTATTTTTACCACCCTGCGCCAAAATCTCGTTTAGACGAAAACGCATTAACATGGGTTCACGATTACCAGGAGCTTCGCGTTCGATAATGCCATAATCCATAAACGATTCAGGCATCAAGTCATCCATTGACGCAATCACACTGGACACGCGCATTCCCTTTTCCCACGCATGCGTACCAGGACGTTTGACATTGCCAATTAACAATACTTGGTTAGTTTCAAATTCAGAACCCGAAAACACTTTAATCACATCGCCATTTTGGATGAAGGTGCGCAATCCCGTGTTGCTAAGATTGATGCTGACGATTTTCTTTTCGCCTTTGCCATCCAACCGCTCAATTAACGCGCGATCTAAATAAGCATTGGGCATTAACCCGCCCGCAAGACGCAAAATTTCGCTGACTGTTTTTTCATTTTTGATTTCATAAATCGCAGGACGTGCAACTTGTCCCGCGATAGAAATGGTGCGGGTTAAAGGCGGCACAAACACCACATCACCTGGCAATAAGCGACGATCTTTACTGGTATCGCCACGCAATAAAAAATCATACAAATCAAGGGAAACGATAGGCTGTCCGTTGCGTTTAAGCTGAATATTGCGCAACGACCCCATTTTTTTCACCCCGCCCGATGAAAACAAGGCGTGGGACAAGGTTGCCAAACCGCTGACGGTATAAGAACCTGGTTTAAACACATCCCCCAAAGCAAAAATGCGAATAGAACGCAATTGCCCCATGGTGATATTGGCCGTATTGCCGATCATTTTTTGGGCAATCATTTCTGACAGCATCGTTTTAGCTTGCGCAAAACTCAATCCCGCTAGGGCAATCGGCCCCACTTGTGGAAATGCTACCGAGCCTTCTCGATCAACCGCAAGGGTAAGCATGACATTGTCTTTACCAAAGAGTTGGACTTTGATTTCATCGCCAGGCCCCAATACATATTCAGGCGGCACGGGGACATTGGTGACAGGTTCAAACGTAGTAGGTTGCCCTGCAAATAAATCGTAACCGAACTGTTGCAGATTCTGCGTATCTACCGTCATCGGCTTGGCTTCACGCAAAAAGTCTTCAAACGAACGACGTGTTTCTTGCTTATCTGCTGCCTTTTGTGATGCGACTTCCACAACAGGCACATTCGTTGCAGGGGCTTTTTGCGCTTCCGCCGCTGCTTTTTGCTCATCCACGCCTACGGGTGCGGCTTCTAACTTTCCAACCCCTGTATCGCGGGGCTTAACAGCATCCCCTGTCGATTGAACGGGAACTGAAGCTGGGACATTTACGATCGAGGGGGTACTTTGCACTTGCTGGAGTATCGCAGCCTGCTGGCTTGAAGGAAGTTGTTGTAGTTGTTGCAATTGTTCTGGAGTCACGGCAATCGCCGCCGTAGAACTTGACAATAATATTAAATGCAGTGCGACAAGACGCAATTTTCGGATATAAGTACTCATGCTAAACTTACCGCTTTCTAAAAAATTCACTCCAACTCTCCTTATGATCCAGCCGTCACGCCTGTTAACTTTTGAAGTATAACACCCCGTCAAGCACAAATTAAAGCACTTTTAAGATGGCCTGATAAATTGCATAGGCTGTCGAAGTGATTTTTATAACGCCCAGTGACACGCCCTACTTAAATTGAATCGTACACAACACCGTTTCCCAGTTTTCGACTTTTAAACGCTCCTTGTACTCAGCTTTCGCCATTTTTTGATTGCGGGCGAGAATGGCACACACCTTGACGTAAAGCACATCCCCCTATGGAAGATTGCATTTTCCCACGGCAATCCCGCTCAAGGTTTGAATCTCGCGCCCAACTAATTTCAATTTATCGCCTATTTTCAACGCTGAAATTGCCTGATGCACCTTATGGTTAGCAGAATGGCGACCCGAAAAATCCAAATTCATAAGCGGTTCGATAAACATCACATCCAGCGCAGAATTTGGCGGAGGAGCTGTGCGATAACGGGCGACGCAGGCACATTGTTGCCCATGCAAGTTTGCGCTGTACGGATTGGCTCCCTGATCAAATTCAAACAAGGTCAAGGTCTGTTCGGCACGCGTCATACCGACATAATACAAACGCCGTTCGGTTTGATTCGGCTTAGCTTGCCAGCCACCATCCAGCAGGATGACGTGTTTAAATTCCCGCCCCTTTGCCCCATGCACGGTTGAAAGCGTTAATTTGCCCGCCACCGCATGGCGTTGTTCCTTGCCAAACTCAAACACCCAATCGAGCAACTGACTGGCGGGGATACGTTCCATATCCCACGCCAAGGAATCAAGAAATTACAAAAGTACCACTTTAGGATGGATCGTTATATCCCACCAACTTAAAGCATTGGAGCGTTGCAGTCGCCGTTCAAG
>JBASWK010000072.1:0-16969 GCA_049276435.1 Gallionella sp.
GGTAGAGTAGAGAACAGGCTTTCGCCTGCCCTCCCTCATCAAACCGTGCATGCGCTCACACGCACACGGCTTTCCGATGTTCTTCACGCCAAGGCATGCACATTTCATCACCTGCTTACTCACGCGATTGAGAAATTCGCATTTACACTTAACTTCAAGCACGTAAGACAGGCAATTTTTTGCTTGGTCTTGGCACACAGCTTCCTGGTTACTTCCTGGGGTGAACAGCACGATGGCAATCCCCTAACCCTTGGCTTTTCGGTTGCATGAACAAAGCAGAGTCAGGCCCTCGCTACGCTCTCCCCTTGGCCGTGGTTATGTTGTCCAACGGCCTCAAACGGTACTATGAACCGCTACGGTCTGCTGCGCTTTCGTTTCCTTATACGCAGCAGTCGATGGCCTCCCCATCACCGCAACGGGTCGGAAGCTAAGGACAATAAATCTTCGATAACATGCCGACCCTGCTACCCCGAGAGATGATGTGTGCCACTTCCGTTATTCCAGCATCCATCCAACGACCTTCCCCTTCTGACCACAGGGTCGGCTTCTCCAGTTCGTTTACGAGGCTACATCTAGGTTCACTTGCGTTACGGCCTGCTCTCTTGCTGTTTGGAAACTCACGACCCTGAATTACTCCAGCACCGCTTCCTCATGCTACCTGTGCGTACGGACAACTCACAGAACGGGACTTCAACCCGCTAGATTTACTGCTGTTACTGCGAACGGGCAGGTCTAGCATCGTAGCATTGAGTGCATAGGATAACCGTCAGACGCATTTAATTGAATTAAAAGAGATTGATGCGCCTGTCGGCACATCCTACGACAGGCTTCCCCTCAGGCGGATTCGCGCAACCCGTAAGGTGGATCGCCGCTAGGCAATCTACCCTTTTCTCGTCACTCCCCAAAGGTAGTTTGCTTCGCGAAACCACCCTACGCCGCCTCCGTTTGTTGACTAGCAAGCGATCAATTGCTGACTTGCTGCACGAATCTATACGACGGTGTTACAATTGCGCCTTATTTTTGACGGAGATTAACCATGCCTACCATTTCCATGTTTTACGGGATTTTGGTGGCGATGTATGTTTTGGATACGCAAAAACATCATTTGCCCCATATCCATATTCGGTATAACGAGTTTAAAGTGGTGGTTTCTATACCCAATGGTGAGGTGCTTGAGGGTGGCCTGCCTGCAAGGCAGATGAAGCTTTTACAAGCGTGGGTTGAATTGCACCAAGATGAATTGATGGCTGACTGGCATTTGGCAAGCACGGGGCAAACGCCGTTTAAAATTGACCCGTTGCGCTGAGGTATAAAATGACACCTGATGTTATTCGCGTAAAAACCTTGCCTGATTATTGTTTACAGGCTGAGTTTGCTGATGGTCAGATTCGATATTTTGATATGAAGCCTTATCTGACTTATCCTGCTTTTTCCGCCCTTCGTGAAAATGCACTTTTTGAAAAGGCGCAGGTGCAATATGGCACGGTTGTTTGGAATGATGAGATTGATTTGTCCCCTGATACATTGTATTTGGCAAATCTTGCAAAACCTCCATCAATAGAGTCTGAAAGGGTGGCCGTACACACGCTGAACCCGCAACCCGCAAGGGGGATTGGCCGTTAGGCAATCCACACCCTTGACGGTAAATTTTCTGGAACGGCGGCGGAAGTTGCTGACAGACCATATTGATGCTTGCGTGATTTTGCCCGATCACTTGCATGGTGTTTTGACATTGCAGCCTGCTCGGAAGCCAATATTGAACCTACTTTCGCCTGCATCCGACATTACTCAAATGGATTTATAATTTCAACACCCGTCCCGCGAAAATCATCCACATTGCGCGAGACCACTGCTAGGTCGTGAATCAGCGCAATTGCCGCAATCTGTTTATCTATCGGATGTTCAGGGTGGGGCGACATCAATCGCCCCCATACTTGTGCGCATTCTTCATCAAAGGTCAAAATTTTATCGGCATAATCAGATACCACCAAGTCGAGCCATTTTTCCAGCTTCTTGGTTTGCGGCAGGTCACCACGATGACGAATATTCTCTAAACCACGCCGAATTTCACCTATGGTTTGCACAGAAATAAAAATATTTTCGGTCGTCCGAAAAAATTTCTGCACCCCTAGATTCGCCTTGGTACCTTTGCGTGCCTCGCTGATGACATTGGTATCAACTAGGTACATCGGTTAAGCATTCCGAAAATTAAAGTCGGCATCTTCACCCACATTTGGGCATGTTGGATAAAACGTCGGCAACGGTACGACGTTTTGGACGCTGCAAAACCATACGCAAAATTTCACGATGCTCCGCCTCCGCGCTTCTGCCATGGGATGCTGCCAGTTGCTTTAGTGCAAGTGCAATATTTTCCTCAACATTGCGAACGACTAAGTTGGTAGCCACTTCGATCTCCATACAATGCAATCAAAATTTGCTGGCAACCTGTAAGGTGGATTCGCCGCTAGGCAATCCACCCCTTCCACGTCATTTGTCAGCATTTTTTGATGGCATTTCGCATCGCCAAAGGTGGATTGCTAAAGGTATCCACCTCTACCATCGCGGTACATTTTCAGAGGGTTTTGATGTCAAATTATCGACGAAACTTTGTGACGGGCGGGTGTTATTTTTCACGGTGAACTTGCTGGAGCGGTGGCGGACGTTGTTGACCGATCATATTGATTTGTTGCGGGATTCGGTGCAATGGGTGCGGCGTTTGTATCCGTTTCATATTGATGCTTGTGTGATTTTGCCCGATCACTTGCATTGTGTTTGGACATTGCCGCCAGATGCCGATGATTTTGCGACGCGTTTTCTGCAAATTAAGCCAATGTTTTCAAAGGATTGCCAATAATCGAACGACTATCCGCGACCCGACAAAAACGTGCCGAACGGGGTATTTGGCAACGACGTTATTGGGAACATACCCTCGTGGCACGCCTAAATCCCGACCAAAATAGCACCGAAAAAAGCGAGCAAATGAAAGGGCAAAAATGTACGTCGAAATGTACATTTATAATCCATCGCTGCCTATTACTGATTCTGATTTCATCAACACATGTGCAACCCACCTTAGTTTGTACGGTTTCACAAAATCCAGCTATACCTTGCCGCGTCTCGATTTAGCGATTTAGGCGCGTCTCGCGGGATGCGATGCAAGGCGTTTGTGCGCCGTGTGGTCACTTCACACAAGCAATTTGCAACGCAGCAGCGCGCCCGCGAGACGATGAATAAATGGGTAAATTGTGGCGTGGCAAGGTATAGGCATGGGCATGGGCATGGGCGAGTGTTAAATGGCTTGATTTAAGCAATGAGCCTCCTTATTCCAAATTCAGCTAACCAATCCACTTTTTCTTATTTTTCTATCTAATCCCCCGCCGCTACACTGCGCGCTATTCAATTTTGGGGAGTTTTCCATGGCGCAATTCAAAGCCCATAGTGTGTTGCCAGGCTTTAATCTGGCGTTGGGTTACACCTTGTTGTATCTCTCATTGATCGTGCTGGTGCCGTTGTCGGCGTTGTTTTTTAAAACGGCGACCTTGGGTTGGGGCGGGTTTTGGGAGGTTGCCACTAGCGACCGCGTGTTGTCGGCGTTGCGGGTGACGTTCGTCACATCCTGCGCGGCGGCGGTGGTCAATGTGGTGTTTGGTTTAATCGTGGCGTGGGTGTTGGTGCGTTATCGCTTTTTTGGCAAGCGTGTGGTGGATGCGCTGGTGGATTTGCCGTTCGCGCTGCCCACGGCGGTGGCGGGGATTACCTTGGCGACGTTGTACGCGCCGAATGGTTGGATCGGACAGTATTTTGCCGAATATGACATCAAAATCGCTTACACCCCGTTGGGGATTGTGGTGGCGTTGACCTTTATCGGGCTGCCGTTTGTGGTGCGCACGGTGCAGCCTGTATTGGAAGATGTCGAGGCGGAAGTGGAAGAAGCCGCCGCCAGTTTGGGCGCGGGACGTTGGGCGGTATTTCGTCGGGTGATTTTCCCAGCACTCTACCCCGCGCTGTTGACGGGGTTTGCCTTGGCATTTGCGCGGGCGATTGGTGAATATGGCTCGGTGATTTTTATCGCGGGCAATATGCCGTATATCTCGGAAATCGCGCCTTTGCTGATAGTCGCAAAACTAGAGCAATACGATTATGCAGGTGCGACAGCGATTGCGGTATTGATGTTATTGATTTCGTTTGGTTTTTTGTTGGCGATTAACGCGTTGCAATGGTGGACGAGTCGCAGAGGAGTTCGATAATGGCACAGGTTCAAGCGCGCATCGCCACCCATGAATCCAAAGGGGTGACGTGGTTGTTAATCGGCACGGCATTGTTGTATTTGCTGTTGTTTTTGGGATTGCCGCTGTTCGCGGTGTTTTATGAAGCTTTCCGCAAGGGTTGGGAATTGTATTGGGCGGCGTTGCAAGAGCCTGATGCGTGGTCGGCGATTAAGCTGACGTTTATCGCGGCGGCGATTGCCGTGCCTGCCAATTTGATGTTCGGCGTATCGGCGGCTTGGGTGATTGCCAAATTTGAATTTAAAGGCAAAAGTCTGCTGATTACCTTGATTGACTTGCCGTTTGCGGTCAGTCCTGTGGTGTCTGGGCTGGTGTATGTGCTGCTATTCGGCGCACAAGGTTGGTTTGGCGAATGGTTAAGCGCGCACGACATCAAATTGATTTTCGCCGTCCCTGGCATTGTGCTGGCGACCATTTTCGTGACGTTTCCCTTTATCGCCCGCGAGCTGATTCCGCTGATGCAAGCGCAAGGCAAAGAAGAGGAAGAAGCGGCGGTATCGTTGGGCGCGTCGGGCTGGCAGACTTTTTGGCGCGTCACCTTGCCGAATATCAAATGGGGGCTGCTGTACGGCGTGATTTTGTGTAATGCGCGGGCAATGGGCGAATTCGGCGCGGTGTCGGTGGTGTCGGGACACATACGCGGCATGACCAACACCCTGCCACTGCACGTCGAAATTTTGTACAACGAATACAACTTCGTCGCCGCCTTCAGCGTGGCATCGCTGCTGGCATTATTGGCACTCGTCACTTTGCTGGTGAAATCCCTAGTCGAATGGCAAGCCAAACGCAGCGGAGAACCGTTGCAGCATGGATAAAAGGCGTTGTTAGTTATTAGTCGCTAGTCGCTAGTCGCTAGTTGCTAGTTTGACAAGGTGACGTGTATCTACAACTTTTCAATGTATTCAAATAGATAAATCAACAACCAACAACCAACAACCAACAACCAACAACTAGCAACTAACGACTAACGACTAGCAACCACTTGAATAACGGAGTCATAAAATGAGTATCACCATTGAACATTTGAACAAGCAATTCGGCAGTTATCGTGCGTTGAACGACATTAACTTGGAAGTGAATAGCGGGGAATTGATTGCCTTGCTTGGCCCGTCGGGTTGCGGCAAAACCTCGTTGCTGCGGATTATTGGCGGCTTGGATGTGGCGGATTCGGGCAGTTTGTTGTTTCACGGCGAAGACGTGCAACAGCGTGATGCGCGTGAGCGCAATGTTGGGTTTGTGTTTCAACATTACGCGCTGTTCCGCCATATCACGGTGTTTGAAAACGTGGCGTTTGGCTTGCGTGTGAAGCCGAAAAAAGAACGTCCTAGCAACGCGGAAATTCAACGCCGTGTGCATGAATTGCTGAGTTTGGTGCAACTGGATTATTTGGCAGATCGTTATCCCGCGCAGCTTTCAGGCGGGCAGCGTCAGCGGATTGCCTTGGCACGCGCCTTGGCGGTTGAGCCGAAAATTTTGTTATTGGACGAACCCTTCGGCGCGTTGGATGCGCAAGTGCGCAAAGAATTGCGCCGCTGGTTGCGCCGTCTGCATGACGAATTGCACATCACCAGCATTTTTGTCACGCACGATCAGGAAGAAGCCTTGGAAGTCGCCGACCGCGTGGTGGTGATGAACAAAGGGCTGATTGAGCAAGTCGGCACGCCTGATGAAATTTACGCCACGCCCGCGTCGCCGTTTGTGTATCAATTTATCGGCAACGTGAATTTATTCCACAGCCGCGACCACGCGCCGTGGACGGGGCAACAGGGCGACGCGGTGGCTTACACCCGTCCGCACGACATCGACATCAGCCACATTCAACAAGACCCCACGGCGTTGCCCGTGGAAGTGAAGCTGGTGCGCGCCATAGGCTCGGTGGTGCGCGTGGAAGTGGCGACACAAAACAGCAGCGAATTGATTGAAATTGAACTCAGCCGCGAGCGATTTGCGCTTGCGCCCTTGGCAAATGGGGATAAAGTGTTTATCCGTCCGCGCCAAATCCGCGTGTTTGAAACAGGAGTACCGCATGAACTTTCAGCAGCTTAGAATCATCCGCGAAGCCGTGCGGTGTAACTTCAATTTAACCGAAGTCGGCAACGCGCTGTTCACCTCGCAATCGGGTGTTTCCAAACATATCAAAGACTTAGAAGACGAACTGGGCGTAGAACTGTTCGTGCGCAAAGGCAAACGCCTGTTGGGATTAACCGATCCTGGGCGCGATTTATTGGAAATCGTCGAGCGGGTGTTGCTGGACGCAAACAACATCAAAAACTTGGTGGAGCAATACAGTAAACGCGACGAAGGACAACTCACTGTCGTGGCGACGCATACCCAAGCGCGCTATTCCCTGCCCAAAGTCATCACCGAATTCAAAAAAGCCTTCCCCAAAGTGCATCTCAAATTGCACCAAGCAGGGCCGAATGAAATTGTGTCGCTGTTGTTGAATGGCGAAGCGGACATCGGCGTGGCGACCGAAGCCTTGTCCGATGTGACGCGGCTGGATTCATTCCCCTATTACTCGTGGCATCACGCCGTGATCGTGCCTGTCGGGCATCCGCTGGAATGCGTTCAACCACTGACCTTGCAAGCCCTCGCCGAATATCCCATCGTCACCTATCACGAAGGGCTGACGGGGCGCGCCAAAATTGACCAAGCCTTCGCTGACGCGCACCTCACCGCCGACATTGTGATGTCCGCCCTCGATGCCGATGTCATCAAAACCTACGTCGAACTCGGCATGGGCATAGGCATTATCGCCTCAATGGCATTTAATCCCGCCAAAGATACCGAGCTAAGATTGCTGCCGTGCGAACATTTGTTCAGCACCAATACCACCTACATCGCCCTGCGCCGAGGGCATTATTTGCGTAGTTTCGCTTACCGATTCATCGAATTATGTTCGCCAAAATTAGATGAAGCCACGATACGGACGGGGCTGGTGGGGGTTTCGCACCTCTGAATAGCGCGACAAGCAATTCTCATTTTGACTGCACGATAATTTATAGTCAGGTACTTATGGGGGCGTTCAGCCATTTTTATCCATCCGCCGATATTGCACCGCTTCAGCGATATGTTTCACGGCAATGTCGGCATCGCCAGATAAATCTGCCAAGGTACGGGCGACTTTTAGGACGCGGTGGTAGGCGCGGGCGGAGAGGTTTAGGCGGGTGATGGCTTGTTGTAGCAGATTGAGCGTGGCGGTGTCCAGCGTGCAAACTTGGTCAATTTCGGTGACCGAAAGTTGGGCGTTGGCTTTGCCTTGACGGGCGAGTTGGCGTTGGCGGGCGGCTTCGACGCGGGGTTGAATCTGGACACTTTTTTCGCCTTGGGTTTTGGACAGTAGGTCGGTTTGTGGGACGGCAGGGACTTCGATTTGGATGTCGATGCGGTCTAAAAATGGCCCTGAAATTTTGCCGCGATAGCGGGCGATTTGATCGGGGGTGCAGCGACATTTGCCGTTGTAATGTCCCAAATAGCCGCACGGGCAGGGATTCATGGCGGCGATGAGTTGGAATTGGGCAGGAAAATCGGCGCGGCGGGCGGCGCGGGAGATGGTGATATGTCCGCTTTCCAAGGGTTCGCGCAGCACTTCTAACACTTTACGGTCAAATTCGGGCAGTTCGTCCAAAAACAGCACGCCATGCAATGCCATGGAAATTTCCCCAGGGCGGGGGTTGCTGCCGCCACCGACCAATGCCACGCCTGAGGCGGTGTGGTGTGGGGCGCGATAAGGGCGAGTTTTCCAGCGACTGACATCAAAACTGCCATCCAACGATTGTACGGCGGCACTTTGCAGGGCTTCGGCTTCGGTCATGGCGGGCAAAATACCAGGGAAGCGCGCCGCCAACATGGATTTTCCTGTGCCAGGGGGACCGACCATCAGCAGGCTGTGACCCCCTGCGGCGGCGATTTCCAAGGCACGGCGAGTTTGCAATTGCCCTTTGACTTCGCTCATATCGGGGTAGCGCGGCGGGATGGTTTGCGGTTGGCTGACAAAGGGGCGCATCAATTCTCGCCCTGTGATGTGAGCGACCACTTGCAATAAACTCTGCGCGGAATAAACCACTGCATCTTCCACCAGTGCGGCTTCGGCGGCATTGGCTGCTGGCAACATAAACGCCCGTCCGCTGCTGGCGGCGCGATACGTCATCGCCAACGCGCCGCGTATCGGGCGCAATTCGCCTGTCAACGCTAATTCGCCCGCGTATTCGTATTGGGTTAATTTGTTGCCTGGGATTTGCCCTGTAGCGGCAAGGATGCCGAGGGCGATGGGTAAATCAAACCGCCCGCTTTCTTTGGGTAAATCAGCGGGGGCTAAGTTGACGGTGATGCGGCGGGCGGGGAAGTCGAATTGGCAATTTTGCAGCGCGGCGCGCACGCGGTCGCGGCTTTCTTTGACCTCGGTTTCGGGTAGCCCCACAATGGTAAACGCGGGCAAGCCATTGGCGAGGTGGACTTCCACTGTCACTAATTCTGCTTCCATGCCCGATAAGGCACGGCTATATAGCACCGCGAGAGTCATTGTTTTTCCTTATTTTAGTCGTTAGCTACTAGTTGTTAGTCGTTGGTTGGCAGGTGGATCGTCCTATATCTATATGAATACATTAAAAACTTGCCAATGCGCTGTGCCTCTCCACGCCAATAGCTAACGACTAGCGGCTAGTAGCCAGCAGCTTAACAACCTTACACCACCTTTTTCGCCTCCAGCTCCGCCACGCGGGCTTCTAAGGCGGTGAGTTGTTCGCGCGTGCGCGCTAATACTTGGGTTTGAATATCGAATTCCTCTCGCGTGACCAAATCGAGCTTGGAAAATCCTTGCGCCAATAAAGCGCGCATATTTTTTTCAATGTCTTTGGCGGGGCTGTTTTCAACCGCTTCGTGTAATTTGGCGGAAATATCTTCAAAAATTTTGGCGTTTAACATGGCAAGGTTCCTGTGTCAGAGAGAAAAGATCAGCGGGTTTGATGTGTTGCGCATCATAGCAAAAATCCCTGCACCACACGCTGCACACTCACGGTGCGGACACGGGGTTGAACGCATAAGATTGGTGCGTAAGATTTTAGCCAACTCGGCAAAAAACACATAACAAATTGTTTTAAAAAGATAAATAAATATGGCACGGATGATGCTTATGTATTGGTGCGGAAACTAACAAGCCGTCTTAACTTTAAACTTTGAAAGGAAATACCATGCGTACCTTATTAAACACTCTGATTTTGGCAGCTTTGGCAGTCCCTAGCATGGCAATGGCAGCAGATGCAGCACCTGCTTCCCCACACACTTTCACTTCAAACGTGGGCTTGGTTTCTAACTACCTTTATCGTGGTATTTCGCAAACAGGTGCAGGTCCTGCGATCCAAGGTGGTTTTGATTATGCACATTCCAGCGGCTTTTACGCAGGTGTATGGGGTTCTAGCATTAGCTGGTTGAGCGATGCAGGTGTTGCTTCGACTGCCAGCGTGGAATTAGACACCTATCTGGGATACAAAGGAACCGCAGGTGACGTGGCATATGATGTAGGCTTCTTGCGTTATAACTATCCTGGTACCTATGTAGTGGGCGCAGTAAAGGGCGACACTGATGAAATCTACGGTGCAGTGACCTACTCCATCGTGACGGCTAAGTATTCTCATAGCTTGGGTGATACTTTTGGTGTGTCAAATGCACAAGGCACCAATTATTTTGATTTGAGCGCGAATTACGCATTGCCTGACACAGGTGTCACATTAGGCGCGCATTATGGCAAGCAAACGTTTAAAGGTTCAACTGCCGCAGCTTTCGCATTGGCAGGAAACTCTGCAACCTACTCTGATTACAAGTTAAGTGCCACTAAGGACTTTAGCGGTTATGTAGTTGGTTTGGCATACAGCAGCACCAATGCCACACCGTTCTACACCAGCCCGCAACTCAAGCAATTGGGTAAAGGTACAGCAGTATTGTCTTTGACACGTTCGTTCTAAATTAACCGTAATCTAGCCGTCTGTCGGACTTGAAGCATGGTATCTGTCAGACAGCGGTTGGGTATTAACGGGGGAGTACGCTCCCCCTGACCTCAGGAGAATGATGATGAAAATGGTCGTTGCAATTATCAAACCGTTCAAGCTCGACGAAGTGCGTGAAGCTTTGTCTGAGATTGGCGTACAAGGGATTACTGTCACCGAAGTCAAAGGGTTTGGTCGCCAAAAAGGGCATACTGAACTGTATCGTGGTGCGGAATATGTGGTTGATTTCTTGCCCAAAGTAAAGCTGGAAGCGGCGATTGAGGACAACATGCTCGACCAAACATTGGAAGCCATTGAAAAAGCCGCGCGCACGGGAAAAATCGGCGACGGTAAAATTTTTGTTTCCAACCTTGAACAAGTGATCCGTATTCGCACAGGCGAATCGGGTACCGATGCTTTATAAAGGAGCGTGACCATGAAAAAGCTATTGGCAATTTTTGCTTTAATGACTCTGTTGTGCACTGGATCTCATGCTGTTTTAGCTGAAGAAGCCGTCAGCGCAGTTGCCGCGATTTCAGCAGTGGCAGATGTCAGTGCAGTGGTGGCTGCTCCCGCGACTGAAGCTGTCGCAGTTGCCGCACCTGTACCGAACAAAGGGGACACCGCGTGGATGCTGGTTGCCACGATTTTGGTGATTTTGATGACCTTGCCAGGTTTAGCACTGTTTTACGGCGGCTTGGTACGTGTTAAAAACATGCTGTCTGTGTTGGCACAAGTGTTTGCTATCTTCTGTTTGATCGCGATTCTGTGGGTGACATATGGCTACAGCTTGGCATTCACCAACGGCGGCGACATCAACAACTTTATGGGTGGCTTCTCGCGCGTGTTCTTGTCTGGTTTGACCGTGGATTCTGTGGTCGAAACTTTCAGCAAAGGCGTTGTGATTCCAGAAATGCTGTTTATGGTATTCCAACTGACTTTCGCAGCCATTACTGTTGCGCTGATCGTGGGTGGTTTTGCTGAACGGATCAAGTTCTCTGCACTGCTGGTTTTCTCAGTATTGTGGTTCACTTTCTCCTACATCCCTGTCGCACACATGGTGTGGTTCTGGGGCGGTCCTTCTGCTTATGCTGATCCTTCTGGCTTCTTGTTTGGCAAAGGCGCATTGGATTTCGCAGGCGGTACAGTCGTTCACATTAACGCTGCGATGGCAGCCTTGATGGGCGCAATCGTGTTGGGCAAACGTATCGGCTACGGCAAAGAACCCATGGCACCACACAGCTTGACCATGACCATGATCGGTGCATCTTTATTGTGGGTAGGTTGGTTCGGTTTCAATGCAGGTTCTAACTTGGAAGCAACAGGCACTGCCGTCTTGGCAATGGTCAACACCGTGGTCGCCACCGCAGCCGCAGGTTTTGCTTGGATGATGGCAGAGTGGATGCACAAAGGTAAACCTAGCATGTTGGGCTTGGCTTCAGGTGCAGTCGCAGGGCTGGTTGCTGTGACGCCTGCTTGTGGTTTCATCGGACCTATGGGCGCAATCGTGTTGGGTTTAGTAGCAGGTGTATTGTGCTTGTGGGGTGTGACGGGCTTGAAGAAATTGCTGAACGTGGATGATTCACTGGATGTATTCGGTGTGCACGGTGTAGGTGGTATCTTGGGCGCATTGGCAACAGGCGTGTTGGCATCTCCTAGCTTAGGCGGTACAGGCGTATATGACTACGCAGCAGGTAAAGTAGGCGAATACTCCATGATGGGGCAATTGACTAGCCAAGCTTGGGGTGTCGGTGTGACTGTGTTGTGGTCAGGTATCGTCAGCTTCGTGTTGTTCAAACTGATCGACATGACCATGGGCTTACGTGTACCAGAAGAAGCAGAACGTGAAGGCTTGGATACCGCAATCCACGGCGAACGGGCGTATAACCTGTAAACCTAGCAGTATCGGGTAGTAAACGACAAGGGCGCGGAAACGTGCCCTTGTCTTTTTTTGGTGACACCTATGCTTGTAAATTTGCGAGTTTTTATTGCTAACCCTGACAATCGCGCCAAATAATTGGCGCGATTAGTGACAATATGCACCAATAAAGCTATTATATGGCGCGAATAAATTTTATTCGCGCCATTTACACCTGAATCATGCCAAAAAAACTGTCTGACAATTTGAACGCTCGCATCACGACTGAGATTGCGCGCCATTTCGATGGGCTGGGTATCGACGAGCTCCATGCCGTTTTGGCGGATTTTGTAAGCCGCCGCACCCTGCAACGTCGTTTGGGGGAGCTGGTTGCGGCACAAAAAATGTTCACCGTTGGCAAGGGTCGCAGCTTGCGCTATCGCCAACCTAAAATCATTACCAGCTATCGCACAGATTCTTTTCGTGTCGAAGAAGCACTGAACCCAGAAACCTACGTCCCTGTTTCCCCAGCAGGGCAAGAAATACTCGACTATATCCGCCAACCTATCCAGTATCGTAAACCCGTGGGCTATGACCGCGACTTTCTCGAAGCGTATCGCCCCAACGAAACCCGCTATCTGACGCTGGAAATCATCGCTCATCTGCACAACATCGGGCGTGCGACCGACCGCGTGCAGCCAGCAGGGACTTATGCGCGTGACATGTTGGGGCGTTTGCTCATTGACCTGTCTTGGGCATCCAGCCGACTGGAGGGCAATACTTACACCCGCCTAGACACCCAAAACCTAATCGAGCTTGGACAAGAGGCGGCAGGAAAGAACCGCATCGAAGCGCAGATGATCCTCAACCACAAAGCAGCTATTGAATTACTGGTGGAACAAGCGGAAGACATTGGCTTTAACACATTTACCTTTTTCAACTTGCACGCGCTGTTGTCCGAAAATTTGCTTGCCGACCCCAACGAAAGCGGGCGATTGCGTCAGCGCATTGTCGATATTAGCGGCACCGTGTTTCATCCCTTGGGCATTCCGCAACAACTGGACAGCTATTTCCGCATGATTTTGGACAAGGCGGAAGCCATCCGAGAGCCGTTTGAACAAGCTTTTTTCATCATGGTACACATTCCCTACCTGCAACCTTTTGTGGATGTAAATAAAAGGGTCTCTCGGCTGGGGGCAAACATTTCGCTGATTCGGCACAATCTTTGCCCGCTGTCTTTTATCGACGTACCTGAACGCGCTTATGTAGAAGGTACGTTGGGGGTATATGAAATGCAACGTGTGGAACTGCTGTGCGACGTGTTCGTGTGGGCTTACGAGCGTTCTTGCCAGCGCTACATCGCCATTCGCGCCACTGTCGCCGACCCCGACCCGCTGCGCCTGCGTCTGCGTGAAACCATCATCACCCTCGTGGCGGAAATCGTGCGCGGTCAGCAAATTCCCAACGAAGCTGTTGTGCGCGAACTGGCTGTATCACTGGTCACCCCACCCGATCTTGAGCCGTTGGTCAAATTGGTCATGGACGATTTAGCCAACCTACACGAAGGCAATGTCACCCGCTACCGCTTGCGCTTATCCGAATACCGCAACTGGCAACCGATGCAACGCGGCGGAGTAGTGGACGTTTAAACTCATGCTAGTCCCAGCGCGAAACCGCCAAACCTGCCCGCACCATCTTTTACAATACGTACCCTCGTAATACTCTCCGTTATGGCGTAATTCCGTTTCTATTTCAGTGCCACAATCATGACGTAATGGTAAATTTAAGCGACGACGAAAGACGATCATATCTGCAATTGTTGCAATGGAAATAGATTGTTGGGCGGCATTTCTTTAAAACATAAACGACTTCACCAGATTCAAATCGCCAATGCGCCGCAGCGGCACGACAAAATTTTGGCGTTTTTCTTTGGGGCTGTTTTCATAAAAAATAAGCGTCACTTGGGCGGTGATAATCGGTTGTTGGCGTTCGGCTTCGTTAAAGTTGTAGCCGCTGGTGCCGAAGTTTCCCCAGTAGTTGACGTAAATGTGATACGCGCCGTGTTGCGTGCCATACACCGTAAACATTTCAGGGCCAGGACCATCGACGCTATCGACATCCAAACCGCCCCCGCCATTTAAAATCGGATTCGACCAAGTGACGTGTTGCCCGTCGGGTGTGATAACGTGCAAATCAATTTCGGTGTTGGGCGCGTCCCATGAGCAAATAATGCGCAGTTGCGGGGACAGGCGGTTGGGGTTGGCTTCGTAATACTGCACGCGCTGGCTACTTTTACCGCTGCGGACTTCGATATTTTGCGAACCGCTGCCCAAGGTGTAGCCACGGGTGAAATGACCTGTTTCATCGGTGTAAAGCCGCATGGGATTGCCATTGACGATCAGCGTGCGTTCGGGCTGCTTGTCGTTAATTTTTCCTTGAATCATGGTACGCCCGCCCTGTCTGCCGCGATAAATCGGCGGATTGGGGTAGTTGGTTTCAGGCGCATTATCCTCGTTCACAAAACCAAAATAATTCCACCCCCCACGCGGCGAGTCCAAGGTGATGGGCGATTCTTCTGCTACTGAAATCAGCGGAAAAAGCAAACAAATCAAGGCGTAAGGTTTCATGGTTCGCTAAAATAATGAACGAGGGGCGGGTGTATGATGCGTGTTGCTACGGCGGAGAATCGTGGATAAAGGCGAAACGCCGCCGCGTGCGTTATGCGTGCTGCTCGGTTGGAAACCAATCGTCTTTCAACACGTCGCTCATATCCCAAGGGCAAGATTGTGGAAAATCCAGCAAGCCTGTTTCACTTTCAGCCTGAGCTTTGGCTTTTTCCCAGATATAAACCAGCCAATCCTGATCCGAAAAACGCGGTTTCAGGCTGGGCGATTCTTTCAACGCGTGCGCAACTTCCAAACGCTGAAGGCGTATCGTGCCTTGCCAGCTTCTCCCCCGATATGCAGGTTGATATTGCCACTTCAGCAAATGCGCCAATAACACCGCCATACGGCTGGCAAATTCCCGTTGTTCGCTTTTACCCACGTCCGCCACCTCATCCGCAATATGTTCCAAATCCAGTTGGTCGAATTTACCCATACGAATCAACGCAGATTGCTCATTCGCCCACGCCACAATGTCAGTTTGATATGCCGTTGCCATGATTTAACCCTCCTATTTACACGTTTGATTCAGAATCAATCGAACCCGACCCCAATACTGCTACCGCAAAATATAAATACTTAATAATCAATATGATACAAATAAACGTCAATTCATTGCCGATGTTTTATATAGCAATTTGAAGCCTAAATTTGATACTAACATGCTTAATCTAATTGATTTTCGCGTAAAGAGTTCTTGGTTTTGATGGGCTGATTAATGTGCAACACATTGATAATAATTCATTAAATTATTTGCGGTAGCAGTATTAGAACCCGACCCCATTGATTCGTAACGCCTAACGTTTGAGTTCAGGGGGCTGCGCGCTTTTGCGCAGTCCCTCTCGACTGACGGGTTAGCAATCAACTGAGCAACTTTTCTAGCTGCTTGAGATCGTCTATGTTTTCCTGCCCAAGCGTTTTGAAATACGGCTCAAATCTTTTGATGATGTCCTTGATGACTGAGCCAAGAGTAGATTTGAATTGTTTTACATCAATTCTCTCGTTAATTATCGAAAACCTGACTTGCTCGAAATAGTTGCTAACGAGAATGACAGACTGCCTTAGCTCGTCATCGTTTTTGATTGTGGCAACCAAGTCATCATCACTTAATGATGAACGAGCGTCCCGTATTTCCCTGGTTAGCTTTCTGGCCGAAAATAGGTGGGGGTCATCCCATTTTTCGATTAGAGAAAATGTATTTTCGATCTTCTCACCAGCTCGACCTTCGATGGCATTCGTTGCATTGATATACAAAGGAAGTATCACTCCTAGCCCGCCAAGACAGAGGAAAATAGTTTTTGTTACTTCGATAAATGTCGTGCTGTTTGTTGGTGGCGTACTGGTGTATGCAATATAGCCAAGGCCAATTGTCCCGAGGCCACAGAGAATGGTTATTGCCCAGAACAGATGCCATTTGTATTTCACGGATAACTCCTAGTGTTGGTGATGTTGATTGCTAACGTACTAGCTCAGGGGCGCGCAGCCACGCTTTTGTGGCGGAGCGTCCCTTGGAGCGATGGGTTGGGCAGCCACTGCACTTTCGGCAAACTCGCGGCGGCAACTCTACACTCCAAACAAAGCAGCAAACCGTAAAGAGCCGCTGCACCCGATAACCGTGACTGCAACCGCCAAACGGATTAAATTCTTCGCCCTGTATATTGTTGCTGTCCAATATCCTGAACATTAAAAAACAAATAAAATCTGTCGGTATATTCAGAAATTTCAACTTTTAAATAATCGCTTTTTGCTTTCTGAAGAGAACCATCAATATGGTGCCTTATTTTCAGTAAGTCAGGAGCTCTATCATCTGAATTAATTTGATAGCAAAACTCTCCTTCATTGGTTTGTATTTTTAAATCCACAATATCAATCATCGCATCAGAATGTTGACTTTTAACGCTGCTAACTTCAACGCTAAAGCTAAGAATTTCACTGCCTTTAGCTTTTAATTGTTTTTTTCTTGGCATTTACATCCCCTTTAATTTTTGTAGATTAGTCTGCCCAACGAATAGCGTTTATCTGCCGCGCAGTTACACTTGGATATGTCGATGAATTCATACGCGGCAGATAAACCTTGTTGGACTGAACCGCCGCTGGGAAGTGTGGAGGTCTGGTATAGGGGATTGATATGTGTCTTCCCACCCGATGGGGCAAATTATAGCTAGGAATTTTGAGGCTGGT
>JBASWK010000073.1:0-36728 GCA_049276435.1 Gallionella sp.
AGGGGGAAGGCTGGGATGGGGGTTGAAAGTTTGCATTTGTGCGACGATTTCAACCCCCACCCTAACCCTCCCCCTGCTAGGGGGAGGGAATGTAGCAAGTGGAAAGAGTTGTGTAGATACTCATGCCGTGGGTGACTGAAACTCTCGTGTAAGCGGTTGAATCAGTCCATTCAGATCACCGCCTTTGATGCCAATTTCGTTGAGTACTGCATCTAAAATGGGTTGTTGGGCACGGTAGGCTAATGCAGCAGAAACGGCTTGTTCCGCGAGATTGCCGCCTGTGACCGAACCTGTGCTGCTCGAAGTGTCGTTGCCGCTGCGATTGAGTCCATCGACTTGCATGATTTTGATGCTGTCGATTTTTTCCATGGGTTTGACCGAGGCTTCGATTATCCCTGGCAGGGCTTCGAGCAATCTCATCTTGATTTGCAGCGCGATTTGGTCGGCTGCCAAGGTGTTCAGCGCGGCGTTGCGCATTTCAATGCCCTTCGCTTCCACTTGATATTGCACTTGCTGCGCTTCGGCTTTGATTTTCACTGCTTCGGCTAAGTTTTGCGCGGCATCTTTTTCAGCTTCGGCAGAAACCCGCACACCGATGGCTTGTTGTTGCGCTTCTTGTTCGGCGGAAACCAGCGCGATTTGTTTTTCGCGTTCGGCAACCGCCACTTCACGCGCGGTTTTCACTTGCTCTTCGGCACGCGCTGCCAAGGCTCGCGCTTCGTTGGCTTGGGTTTCCGCTTCGGATTGGGCTTTGGATCGTTCGGCGATGGAAATTTGCTTGTCCTGATCCGCCAGTGTGGTGCGTTTTTCCTGCTCAATTTTGGCGACTTGCACATCCCGATCCGCTTCAATTTGACGCTGGCGAATGGCGCGATTTTTCTCGACATCGGCTTCTTGCACTAAACGTTCGGCATCAATTCTGGCTTGTTGTGCTTCGCGGTCACGCTGGGCGGTGATGCTGGCAACTTCGGCTTTTTGTTGCGCATTGCGGGTGGCGACTTCTTGCTGTTGGTGCAAGGTGGCGAAGGTTTGGTCTTTTTCGATGTTTAGCTTGAGTTGCGAGGCCTCGTAATTTTTCTTGGCAATGGCGACCGAGGTGTCTTGCTCAATTTCGTTGCGCTCGCGGGCGCGCTGTTGCGTCTGTTGGGTCAGTTTGGTCAACCCTTCGGCATCAAAGGCATTTTGCGCGTCGAAGAATTTGATGGGCGTTTGATCCAAGCGGGTCAGACTGACCGACTCCAGTTCCAGCCCGTTCTTCAGTAAATCTTCCGACACCGCGTTTTGCACCGCTTGGATGAAGTCGCTACGCTTGTCCAATAGCTGGTGCATACTCATGGAAACGGCGGCGGCGCGCAGCGCGTCCACAAATTTGTCTTCTACCAATTCTTTCAACGAATCAGGATCCATGGTGCGCTGACCCAAGGTTTGTGCGGCATTTGCCACGCCATCCACGCTGGGGCTGACCCGCACGAAGAATGCCGCGACCGCATCTACGCGCAAACGATCCAGCGTAATCAAGCTGTCCGCACCCGAACGCGACACTTCCAGCTTGAGCGTGTTCATATTGATGTTGACGCATTCATGGAAAATCGGCAGCACAATCGCACCGCCATCCATCACCACTTTTTGCCCGCCTAAGCCCGTGCGCACAAAGGCTTGTTCTTTGGAAGAGCGGCGATACAGTCGGGCAAAAATCATCCCAACGGCAAACAACCCGACCAGTGCCACACCCACGAGTATCCCCAGCTCAATCAACTTATCCATCTTCGCTCTCCTTTTGGTTTACAGCATGTCAGGACGTGGATTGGCAATTGCCAAAAAACGCGTCCCAGAAATTTGTTTCACTAACAGCACCGAATCGCCCATATTCAAGGTTGTGTCCTCGTTTTCGGGTTCGACATGCACATAAAAAACTTGCCCCTGCCCATTTTTGACTTTCGCTTCGGCAGGGTAATGAACGCGTGCCGTGCCGTTCATCACCACCGCCACATGCCCCACCAGCGTATCCAATAACACAGCGGAGGTTTCATCCTTGGGAATCAAACGCGCGATGGCAGCCCCCAGCAGGCGCACCACAGGCAAGGCACCCACAAAAGCGATAGGGACGGATAAAAGAGGGGGCAGGAAAATGCCCATGAGGCTTTGCGCTAAGGCATTGAGCGTGAAGCCTATGATCGAAAAGGCGGTCAACAAAATCACCAGCAACACCAATAGCGGGGCTTTGCCGACATGCAGCCAACCTAACCAAGCATCTGCCGCACCGTCAATGCCTTCAGGCGCGTAAACATTGAGCCATTCCGAAAAACCAAAGCCCGAATACACGGCAACGCCCTCAACCAGCCCCATGATGAAAACCAGCAGAATGGCGGCGGTAAAAGGCAGTGACGCAGGTGCAACGAAAAATTCCATACTCCCTCCCCAAGGATGGTGTGGCGGCGCGAATTATTTTGAGCTGTCGTTCACTTTGAGCGCGGCGAGCCGTTCGGCGATGCGATTGCTGCGCTGCATGTCCGCCAAGGCCTTGAGTTTGGCGGCATCTTGCGACGCGCCTAACCCTAATCCCGCCACGCCTGTTTGACTGGACAGCACGCGATTAAACGCGCTTTCGGCATCTTCTACGCGCACTTGCCGTGCGCTGCTACTGTTTGGTGATGGCGTATCGGCGGCTTGTGCGGCGGTGGTCGCTAGATAGTCGTTCAATAATTGTTCCAGCTCACGCTTTTTGGCTTGCAATGCCAACAGATAGCTCTCTGAAGCTTGCCCGCGCTCGGATTGTTCATCTAAGGATTTTTGCAGCACAGGCAAGTAATCCTCGATGTCTGCCTGACGACCTATCGCTGCGCTCGCCAAATCATCGCGCTGTTGCGTCACCGCAAACTGAATTTGCTCGGCTAATTTCTCGTGTTCAGCGTTGAGCTTGGCAATCTGCGACATCACCAAATGTTTGGCCGCCTCCGCTTTGCCCAAATCGAGGCGTACCTCAGCAATCACTTGGTCGATTTCACGAATAGACTGCGCCATCATCGCATCGGGCGCGAAATGCTCCGCCTTGTCTATCAAAGCATGGGTGCTGCCCGCGATGATGCGCGCCACACGCGTTGCAATTGTCTCAGCCATTTGAAACCTCCTTGTTTTTGCGAGTTGAAATAATCGTTGCGATTTCGATGATGTCGTCCAAATACGGATTCAGCACCTGCTTGTCGTAAGTCGCGGGCGAGGAAGTCACCCCGATACGCAAAATCGCCGTCAGCAGCCTGAAACATTGCTGTGCCAATTGCGCTTCCACTTCGCGCATCTTGCTTTCATCCGATTCAGCGGCGGGGTGTTCAGACACCAGCGTGGACATGATTTGCGGGACATGCTCGCACACGGCAGCAACGAGATCGGAGTGTATCTTATGTTGCCGCTCCACATCACCCACCCCATCCGCAAAAGGCTGCGCCAGCTCGCGCATCCACGTCGCACAACGCCGATAATCCACCCGCCCTGCTTCTTGTTCCCGCGCACGAGAGAGCAAATAGCGTAGCTTCTCACTGGGCGTTTTTGCTTTCGCCTCCGCCACCGATAACAGCCATTGGAAATCATCATCGGGAATGCGAATGGAAATAGTCTGCATTTGCGCCATGATTCCTCCTATAGATACAAACGTATGCAATTGCGTACCATGTTAAAGGCAATGGGATTGTACTGTCAATGCCCATGTGTGTTTATATACAAACAGCGGTTAAGTCGAAGCTAAACGGGCGGCATCGGCACGCAATGCCGTTGATACAACAAGGCTTAACCCAAAAAATTCGCAGACACGATGCAAAGGCGTGACCGCCCGTTGAGGCAAATTCATTCGCACGCTTTTGACTTTTTCAACACCACCAAAAACCGTGCAAATCTGTCGCGCCTACGCTATAAACAGATTGATTTTTCAGGGAAAACAATGGGCTGCATCATGTAGGAGTGGAAAACCCCGTATTGCATACGGGCTACGGCACTCACCGACGCGACGGGAAAAGCGACCCAGAGGGTGGTGTAGCCAATTCAAAATAACGCGTGCGGCAGCGATGCCGCAGCGTCAAATCAATGTGGCGTACAGCGCACAATTTGCCGTTCTTGTTCAACACCTTTGAGTCTAGACACCTCGGTCGTTAACGTAAAACCCCGTTCGCGCAAAATATCCTCACAGCGTGGCGCGTGACGCACGGCATCGGTCAGGCAAATTTCGCCTGCTTCCGCCAAACCTTGTACCCGCGCCGCGATATTCACCGTTTGCCCAAAAAAATCCAAGCCGCCGCTGTTGACCGTCAACACCGAACCCGCGTGCAAGCCAACTTTTAACCCTAAGGATTCGGGATTGATGTCACGCGAAAGCTGCTGAATACCCGCCAGCATATCAATCGCCGCCCGCACGCCGTTTTCAGGGTCAGGAAACGCCGCCATAATGGCATCGCCCATGGTTTTGACAATCGCCCCCGCGTGTTGCCGCACCACCGCACGCAGAATTTCAAAGTGTTTTTGCACCAGATGATAGGCTTCCAAATCGCCGCTGCGGTCATACATGGCAGTCGAACCTTTGAGATCGGTAAACAACAAACACACCGTTTTCACCCGCAAACGCAAATCTGGAATCAGCCGTTGCAAGCCATATTGTTCACGGAAAACTTGGTTGGTCAGCAAGCGTTGCCCCGTCAGACGCACGCCAAAATGCGGTTCGCTGCTTGCCGAAATCGACATGATTTCAGGAACCACCAAACGCAGCAGTTGCACCCAAACGCGCTCTTCGCTGGTATTGGTGATTTGGATTTCCAACGGACGAGGTTCAATTTGACGATTCTGCTCACCAAACCCGTTGTTTTTCAAGAAAAAGTTAAATGATTGCGGCGCATCGCCATCCGCCGCATCACAGGTGACGAGCGTCACAGAGCTGTGTAAATCCAAGCTATACAAACGTAGCAACTCGCTTGGCTGCGGGGTGTAGCGCAAAGTGATGGTTTCGCCTATCCCTAACAACGCATCGGCAACCGTGTGACGCTGGTGATAGTCCAGCCACGCATCCAAGGGCAAAAAGCTACTGGACACGGAATAGCGAAAATTGGTTGAAAAATCGGCATGGCGGTTAAATCCCGCCCAACAGCTTGTATCCAATGAAAACGTCACTTCGACGGTATCGTCTAGCACGGTGTCCACATCACGCGCACAAAACGCGCAATGAAAATCCTCGGTCACCTCATTGATAGACTCGGCATGACTGCCAATTTTGCCGCACAGCGGACAAACCAAGCCCCATTCAAAACTAAACAGCCCCGCCCGCGCCGCACTCACAAACAAATCCAAGGTGCGCTCACGATCCAAACCTGCCGCATCGGCGAAATTCAAGGGGTTAATCCGCGCCAACTGGGCGGGCGATTGTTGCGCTAACGCAGTTGAAAAGTCACAGATAAATTCAGGGGCACTCCCGCACAGACGAGCAGCGGCGGTCAGTTGTTCAATAAACTTTGGATCAAAAAACATTGAGGTCTCCCTTGGTTATGCCAAATAAGTGGTCATTCTACGAAAGTGTGAGGCATTTCCACCACCACTTTCCCCTGAGATTTAGCGGTGTTGAAATGCCATTAAGTTACGAGCACTTGTGCCAAAATTCGGATCAATGTGCAAGACAATTTTGCGTGCCAAACACATTGACTTATCCGCCGCTATCGCCCATTGTTACACAACACACCCAATTCAGATAGTAGTCATAATTTATAGACTAATGGAGAACATTCAATGGAATCCATCCTCAATTCCTGTCCCGTCACCTACTGTTTAAACCGCATCGGCGGCAAATGGAAACCGTTGCTGCTGTTTCTCATCCTGCACGGCAGCAACCGTTTTGGCTTGTTACAGAAAAAAATCCCCGCCATCAGCAAACAAGCCTTGACCACGCAATTGCGCGAATTGGAGCGCGACGGCTTGATTACCCGCACCATCTACGCCGAAGTCCCGCCACGCGTGGAATATGCCTTGAGCGAAAACGGGGAAAGTTTATTAGACGTGCTGCGCGCCATGAAAGCCTGGGGCGAAGCGCAGATGCAGCAGAATGCCAATACGCAGGTGGCGGCATGAGCTGGTATCGCCCACACGCCGATGGATTGGTGTTGACCTTGCACGTCCAACCAGGCGCGAAGAAAACCCAAGTCATCGGGCTACACGGCGACGCGCTCAAAATCAAACTCGCCGCCCCACCGATTGAAGGTCGCGCCAACGATGCGTTACGTCGTTTTATCGCCGACACCTTCGATGTGCCGCTGCGCAATGTCGAATTCAAACAAGGTGAACAATCGCGCCACAAGGTGTTGGTGGTGCAAGGCACGGCACTGATAGCGCGCACCTTGTGGTCAGGGGATGAATCGGGAAACGCGAGTTGATTCGGTTTGATCATTTTTAACAATGAACTAGATTTCGACTTTCGCCGCCATGACGAAAACTCGCAAGGTGAATTGGGCGCAAGATAACCCGCCTGTTTCCCACGAAAACATGCTTTTCCCCGCCGTTTCGTGCTTCAATCTCGCACCTTAACTTTTGGAGATCGCCATGAGCCTGACTGCTTTTTCTGCCTTTCGTGTTTTTGCCGATCAACCTGCTGGGCGCATCGTCACCCTGTCGGTCGATGAGCTGGACGCGGGCGAGGTGGTGATTGAGGCGCATTATTCGAGTGTGAATTACAAGGACGCGCTGGCGGGGACAGGCACGGGGAAAATCATGCGTCGTTTGCCGATGAATGGCGGGGTGGATGTGTCAGGCGTGGTGGTGAGTTCCAGCGATGCGCGTTTTGTTGCTGGCGATGCGGTGATTGTCACAGGCTATGGCATGAGCATGGAACATGACGGCGGCTTTGCGCAATATGTGCGCGTGCCAGCGGATTGGGTTGTGCCGTTGCCTGCGGGCTTGAGTTTGTTTGAGGCGATGGCGTTGGGGACGGCGGGGTTTACTGCTGCGTTGGCGATTCATCGGCTGGAGCAAAACGAGCTGACTCCCGCCAGTGGCAAGGTGATTGTCACAGGCGCGACGGGCGGGGTGTCGAGTTTGGGCATTCAGATGTTGGCGCAACTGGGCTATCAAGTGGTGGCGTTGACGGGCAAAGACAGTGCGCACGCGTATTTGAAATCACTGGGCGCGACGGAAATTTTGGATCGCAAAACGCTGGTGATGGGCACGCGCCCGTTGGAAAAAGGGGTGTGGGCGGGGGCGTTGGATGCCGTGGGCGGCGCGACCTTGGCGTGGCTGACGCGGACAATGTTGCAAAACGGCTCGATTGCCAGTTTTGGCAATGCGTCGGGGATTGAACTCAACGCCACGGTGTTACCGTTTATTTTGCGCGGCGTGCGCTTGTTGGGGGTGGATTCCGCGCTGACCGCCATGCCGCTGCGCCGCCAACTGTGGCAACGCCTCGCGGGTGATTTGCGCCCTGCCAACTTAACCGACGTGATTCAAACGCGTGCGCTGGCGGAATTGCCAGAGGTGTTCCCGCAATTACTGAATCAAACCTTGACGGGGCGGGTGGTGGTAGAGCTGCGTTAGGGGGGTTTTAGTCGTTAGCGGGTAGTCGTTAGTTGGCGGAACGCCTCGCACCCTACAACGACTAACCACTACTTGTAGTGATAACTGAAGGCAAAAAACGCTTCGTCCTGTGTTCGACTATTGACCAGCGGGCTTTGCGTGATAGCTGACCCTAGCCAGCGGCGCATCATGTAAACATTGATATTCCAATCTTTTTCCACGGGAATTTCCCATGCCCAACCCAGCATCGTGGTGGTATTTGCCTTGGGGATGTAAGTAGGATAAAGGCTGTTCTGGGCTTCGGTGGGTGAAACGCCATAAAAATACTGCGTGTATTGCGCGGTGAAATGCTCAAAGCCGAACATGGGATAAACCACCGCGTTGCCCACATCAAATTTTGCGGCGTAAATCAGCTCATACAGTTGCCCATGCGAGCGGTTAACATCGTAAAAAGCATTCAGGAAAAAGCCCCCGAAAGGGGTTTCTTGAAATGTGCCCATGCCTAACGGCAGGGAGTTTTGACGATCACGGATGCCGCGCAAGGCGGGATTATTGGTTCGGAATCCATCCAAATTCACTCGCCCAACCACTTCAAGATAACCATAGCCCAAGGGCAAGGTTTTTATCCCAAACGTGTCAAAACGCGCAAAAAAACGCCCATAGTCAAAATAACTATAGGGGACGGCGATTTGTGTCCCCCCCACCCCATTCACGGGATTGGTGTTGGCATAAACTGCTACGCCAATGTCGCCTTGAATCCGATTCGGGAGCGCGTCGGCTGCCGAAACGGTCGCTGAACACAACACACCCATTGCGCCAAGCAGGGCGGGAAGTACGGTTGATAAAAATTTCATCCTTTACGCCTCCATTGTTAATTGAGTCAGATTGTAAACTATTCAACCGAACGAAAAACAGACCGTCAGTCAAGGGAATGCGCCCTTATATCGCCAAAGCAGTAAGTGGCTGATGAAAAGTTTTCGCGTATTTCCCGCGACACGGGATGATGACGTGAATGCCTCAAACCAACGAAAATACACGAAAACTTAGCGTTGGGTACTTACATGCTAACTCTATGTATGAGTGTTACATTTTTGCGCCATGCGCAATGAGCAAGGCGGCCACTTCGGGGTTCTGGGCTTCACGCAAGGGTGTCCAATTGTGGGCACTCATGGCATTGATCTCCGCCCCCTTTTCCAATAATAGTTCAACAACCGCCTTATGCCCACCCATGGCGGCACCATGTAGCGGGGTATAGTCATTTTGACCTTTTGCATTGACCTTTGCGCCATGAGCCAGTAAATCTTGAACAATTTCTAGCTCGCCGCGATAGGCAGCGAAATACAACGCAGGGTAATTGCGACTGTCATGTGAATTGGCATCGACTTTTTTCTCTAATAGGCTATGCACTTTGGCTTGATCTCCCGCCTCCACGGCGCGTAGTAATTCATCGCCCGCAGGCGTGCCTTGAAAAGATTTGAAGGTCAGCAAAAGAATCACAGCTGCGATGATGGGAATTATTATTTTCATCTGATTTTCCTATTCTAAGCACCCGTGCCTAAATTTTCGGGTATTTTAAGTTGTTAGTCGTTAGTTATTAGTCGCTAGTTAATGCTGTGAGTCTGCTTGATGCTATATTTTTCACAATATATTCAATCAGATGATAAAAACCTTTTACTCCGCCAACTAAAAACTAACGACTAAAAACTAGCGACTAGCGACTAACAACTCAATACCCAATTATTTGTACGCAACCACTTATTAGGCATCAACTTAAGCGACACGGTTTTGTGGGTACGACCAATTCGTACATCGCCCGACAGGGCGAAAAATAAAGATAGGACTGGGTAGTTCACCCAAAAGCGTACGAATTTGTCGTACCCACGGTTAAAATGAGAATTGCTGGCGCATCTACCATTCCATTTTTAAATCATGTGGATGCGTACAGCTTCCCACCCTACCCACTTTTCTCCCTTCTCCCGCTTGCGGGAGAGGGAATTAAAGTTGTGTAGATGCTTACTTCCCCCTTCTCCCTTCACAGCCTTCACAACTTCATCTGCTTTGCCTCGACGGTGCGCTGCTGTTGCGCTTCGGCTTGACGGGCGGCGGGTAAGGTGGCGGCATCGACGGCTTGCACAGGGACTTCACCTGCTTGCAGCAAACGCGTCACGTTCAGGTTGACACCCCGTGCCGCAAGGGTTTTGAGTAGGGTAGGGAACTCCGAACACCAGCGGTCTTCCGCTAAGTAATCCTGTCGCTTATCCGCAGTGGTGTCCTCTTTGGGACGCACGACATTGAAATTGACGGTTTGGTCTTTGGGATTCACGCGCATCCGCACATGGTAATTTTGCCAACTTTGTTTTTGAAAATGCACCACGCCACCTGACACAAACAAAGTTTGCGCAATGTCACCCACTTCGTAGCCCAAATCGCGCAAGGATTGTTCCAATACCACCGCAGTTGCTTCTTGTTCTTCGCGTTGACGTGCTGCTTTGACCGCTGCACGCATTTCATTTGCCAAGCTACGCGTGGCTTCGTCTAGCAAAGCACCACCAGCGGCGACTTGCAGCAGCGTGGCACGCAAGCTTTCGGGTAGTGCATCGGCCAATTGTGCCAACAGCAAAGCTGCTTCTGCGGCATCTTGTTGTTGCTGTTTGCGGTGTTGATTGGCGCGTTGAATTTCCAATCGCAAATCCGAAGCCAGCGCGTCAGCACGAGATACATCGTACGCACGCAACATCTCGCGCGCCAACGACTCAATGCGGATAGGCAAGGGCTGGCTCGCGGGCTGCTCCAATCTTGCCAATAGATGCAGAGAAAGAGTTTGATAATGTGCGATTTCAGCGGTGGTGAGCTGCGTTTGCAACGCGCGCTGCTGTGCGTAAGCCGTCAACAATTGTGCCGTATCGGGTTGTTCTGCCAACAGCACCGCACGGGTTTGCGCACTCATGGACTCACCGACGGCAAGTTGTGATTCCGCATTTAGGATGGCGGCATCCAGTTGTTGGAGATAAGCCTGCCATGCTTGTTCATCCGTCGTGGCAGGTTGGGAGATCGCTGCTGGCTCAACGTCTGACAGCACACTTTGCAAACGAGACAAGCGCGCTTGCAAGCGATCCGCCTGTTGATGCAAAAAGCCTACGTGTGCTTGGCTGGCGGCTTGCAATTGCTGTCGTGCTTCATGGTGTGCGGCTTCACGCTCAATCACACGCTGGTGTGCCTCGCCATATTCCACATACATATTGTGCGCTTCTTGAATCGCGCGAGCCGCCAGCACCACCGCTGACAAACCCGCCGCGCCCATTAGCACATCACCTGCGGTATCGTAAACTGCCGTTGCGGGTCCGCTCATCTTTGATTTCCTTTTATAAGGTGTTTTGGCTCACAAAACATCGCTAAATTTTATTTTACCGCACAATTATACGCATGATTAAACCATGGTTACCTGTCCATCCTCCCGACCCATCAATTCTCATTTCGACTAAACAGTGGGGTTTTGTGGGCACGACAAATTCGTACATCGCCCGAAAGGGCGAAAAACGCGACAAAATTTGCCTTATTCACGAGAAACGGCATGGCGAGCGTTTTACCTTGATGGAAGCAGGGGCGCTGTTATTGCTGGACGACCATCGCGTCATACACGAATCCACACCGATTCAACCCACTGCCACAGCCGGGCATCGCGATACCTTGGTGCTGACTTTTAGATCGGGAGGCTTTTTAGATCCTGCCAAGGACGATAATGTGGATCGAAGTTGAAGCCATGAAAACAAGTGCCGTTATGCACACAGCATCCGTATTGCTTATAAGGTGACTTGATAGGGACTCCGTATCTGAAAAACGTATGACCTGTTTCAAAAATAGAGTTATATAATAACGACGTGTTATCGAATAATTCGAAGTATTACGCGGCAACATATTCTGAGTTTCACGGCACTTTTGCCATCTAAATATACATTAAACTACACTTTTAACAAAATCAACCCACGCCCCAAAACACCTAAACTAAATTCGCTTCAGGCTCATCCTTGAATTGGAAAATACTTCAACACGTAAGGCCGATTTGCCGTTGGCAATCCTTTTCCCTCAACCCACAAAAGGTGAAGTGCAGCACAAATTCACCCCCTCAACTCCTCAGGCGAATGCGACTTCAGCCAATCTGCCAGTGCGGCATTTATCCGCGTTTGCTAGCCTGCGCCTGACGCACGAAAAGCAGCTAACACTTCGGTATTAAAGCGCACCGAGACTTGTTCTTTATTGCCGCTGCCCAGCGGTCGCCCTGCTCGTCGTTTAGTCAGTGTGGCGCGCATTAACGCGCTGGCATCGGGGGCATCTTCGTCTTCGGCGGGGGAACGCCCGCTACGGCATTGCACCGAATCAGGTCGAAATCGGATTGATCTGCGCCACGTTCACGCGCACTACGCATTTCAGAGGTCAGCAACAGTCTTGCCCGAAGTCGTGCAATCGCTTCCTGCCCTAGCACTGCGGCAATCAAGCCAGATTTAATTTCAGCTTCTCTTCGATCCGCTTCCAGCTCCCATGCTTCCTCGACTTCGGGGTCCAAATCAAGGCTGGCAATCAACCGCTCAAGCAGATGTAACCATTCGACGGGGGCTAGCGGGATGACTTCGGCTTCTAGAACTTCTAGGTTGGTACTCATATAACTTGCCCGCTTCTGGGCGAGCCAAATAGGCTGCATAATAAGTTGCGCACGCGGTAAAAAACTTTAAATTTCAATGCGATGTGTATTTTAGGGTGCGCACGACGCACCTTCAGCACCTTTATTCCCGCGCAAGGGTATGGGTGAATTCATGCCTATGGTTATCTTGAAGCGAGCGGCTCAAACATTCAATTCGCGCAGAGTCGCAGCGCATCGGCTAAAATGCTGACCTTCTTATTTACTGAGGTCATTGCCATGCGCTTATTCGCTCTTTTATGGTTGAGCGGCTTGTCGTTCACCGCCTTTGCGGGGCAACCTGTACCTGCCAATCTTGAACCCTTGCCACCGCCACCCGATATGATGGCAGCGCCCTCTCCCGTGGTTGCATCGTCGGTTGCGACGGCTTCATCGGTATCCGCTGCGCCGACGATTCCCAGAACCGTGAATACGGAAGATGCGGCAACGAGCGACGACACTGGGGTCACCATCACCAAACAAGCCGAACAAACCATAGAGGAATATCGCATGGGGGGGCGGTTGTATATGATTAAAGTGACTCCCAAAGGCGGCGTGCCGTATTACTTGGTCGATGATCGAGGCGATGGCAAATTCGCCCGTCAGGAAAGTCTGGATACAGGCTTTCGTCCCCCACAATGGATTATTCACCGTTTCTAATTTTCAATAATGGCTGTCTTTACCACCGTTTCCCCAGCGGAACTCACCGTTTGGCTGGGCGATTATGCCCTAGGGCAATTACTCAACTTGCAAGGCATTTCCGCTGGCATTGAGAATACCAACTACTTTGTGACCACCGAACAGCAGTCATGTGTCTTGACGGTGTTTGAGAAGCTCACCGCTGAGGAATTGCCGTTTTACCTCAATCTTATGTCTCATCTGGCGCAGCATGGCGTACCTTGTCCCGCCCCTGTTGCCAATCGTCAGGGGCAATTGTTGGGCGAGATTAAAGGCAAGCCCGCCTGTTTGGTCAGTCGATTGAGCGGCAAATCCACGCTCACGCCCAATTTGACGCAATGTCATGCGGTGGGCGAGATGTTGGCTAAATTGCATTTGGCGGGGCAACAATTTGCCGAAGCCATGCCTAATGTACGAGGTGCTGCGTGGAGAGCCGCCACTGCGCCGTTGGTCAATCCGTTTTTGGATGCGGATCAAACTGCACTTCTGAATCAAGAATTGGGCTTGCATGCCCAACCTTGCGCAAACGACCTGCCACGCGGGGTGATCCACGCGGACTTGTTCCGCGACAATGTGTTGCTCAATGGCGATCAAGTGGGCGGGCTGATTGATTTCTACTTTGCCTGCGAGGATGTCCTGCTGTATGACGTGGCGATTACCGTCAACGATTGGTGCATGAATCATGAAACGGGTCAGCTTGATCGTGAGCGCACGCAAACTTTCCTGCGCGCCTATCACGCCGTGCGACCTTTACAAGCCAGCGAACAAACTGCTTGGTCTAATATGCTGCGCTTGGCGGCCTTGCGTTTCTGGCTGTCGCGATTATTTGATATGTATCTTCCCCGTGACGGTGAACTGATCCATGCGCATGACCCACGCCATTTTGAACGTGTCTTACGTCATCACATCGCGGCGACAGAGGTCATTTGGCTGTAAACCTCACCTTTGCGGATGGAAAGGTCGCCGTTCCATGCGTGTGAGCGGCGGAGTTTAATTTAAGGAATGCAATGAAAATCAATCGCTTGCCCACTATACGCGGTCTGGTATGGATACAACAAGGCTACTCGCTGTTTATGCACAACCCGCTGCTTTGGTTGGCTATATCAGGCGCAAATTTTGCGATTTTTGCACTGCTAGCACAATTGGGCGACGTGGGTGCGGTGGCTTCCGTGTTGCTATCCCCTGTGTTAGTCGCGGGCTGGCTGATCGGTTGCCATGCACTGGCGCATGACCAAGCACTCAAAATAGAACATTTATGGGCAGGATTTCGGCAGAATCTCCCTAGATTACTTTCATTGGGTGGCATGGTGTTGCTGACGCTTTACCTGATTTCAAGCTTAGGCGGCGACGCGCTGTCCAATATCCCCGAAAACTGGAAACCCACGGACGACCCCGAAATCCTCCTTAAACTACTCGGCGAAGACGGACTGGCACGCCTCCTCAAGATACTCCTACTCATTTCCATCCCCATGATTTTCCTGGGCTTATCCATGCAGTTCGCGCCCATGCTGATCGTATTCAACGACCTTAGTACGCCCGCCGCGCTGCAAGTGAGCGTTCGTGCTTTTCTGGTGAACATTCCGCCGATGACAATTTACAGCCTGATTTTGATGTTCGGCTATGCGGTTTTAATCCAACTCCCGCCGCTATTGCATATCGCTGCGATGATCGTCGTGTCGCCTATTTTCATCGGCTCGGCTTACGCGGCTTATTACAATATTTTCCCCAAAGAAACCGCCCCGCCCGCGCCCGTATTAGATACACCACAACTTTAATTCCCTCTCCCGCAAGCGGGAGAGGGTTAGGGTGAGGGTGAGGGGCGTTGATTACTCAATAATGTGACTACAGCTCAAACTCCCTCATCCCCAACCCTGCTCCCGCTTGCGGGAGAAGGGAGAAAAGCGTTAGTGTGTAAAATGCACTCTACGTCATGATTGCGGTATTGAAATGGAACGGAATAGCATAAGATTCTGCTAATATGAGGTATCTTATTTTTGGGCTTTATCATCATGCAATATGCAGTCAGCGCGGCACAGATTAAACAAGCGCAAGTGCCCCATAATTTATTCGTGTCAGGTGCCTTATTGTTTCATTTGTTAATGACACCCGCCGTCATCGCCTTGAAAGTCGGCATGATCGGCATATTGATTCCGCTCAGTTGTTCAGCGGTGTTATTGGGTTACATTTACCTACGCAGCCGCAAAACGACCACTTGGTTTGTTGATGCACATTGGCGATTGGCGTTTCAACACGCCCAATGGTTGATGATAGGCTATGCGATTTCGGGCAGCTTGATTCTGCTGGCATGGCTGATGAGTCAAGCCGCGCACGAACCCAGTATGCAGCACATCATGTGGACCGCCATGACCCGCATCGCCATCATCCCCACGCTCATTGCCGTGATGATTACCGCTGTCGTCGAAGCCAGTGCCGTCGCGGTAGCGGGGCGCAGCGAAGTCCCCGACAGCATCATCAAAAGGTTTCCGCCTAATTAGCGTGCGCGCAAAACGCATGCTTTGGCAGCACAGGCGAGTACTACAGCGTAATTTTGAGTTCTTTTAAATACGCGGCAAATTCTGCTTTGACTTCAGGATGTTGCAAGCCCAGTGCCACGCTGGCTTGCAGATAACCCAGTTTTGAGCCGCAGTCATAGCGCGTGCCTTTAAAACGGTATGCCAACATACGCTCTTCCAGCATCAAGGCAGACAGTCCGTCGGTAAGTTGTATCTCGCCACCTGCGCCTGCTTGGACTTTTTCGAGGTGATGAAAAATGCGTGGGGTCAAAATGTAACGTCCCACGACCGCCAAGGTAGAAGGGGCATCTTGGGGGGCTGGCTTTTCAACAATGGCGTTAACCTCTTCCAAGTTGGCGGCAAAAGGGATGCTACTCACAATGCCGTATTGTCTCGTTTGGTCACGCGGCACTTCTTGTACACCTAACACCGAACAGCGTTGGCGGGCAAATACATTGATCATTTGTTTGACAATCGCGGTTTTGCCATCAATTAAATCATCCGCTAAAATCACGGCAAACGGCTCATCTTGAACCACGGGTTTAGCACACAACACCGCATGTCCCAATCCCAAGGGCGCAGATTGGCGAATATAAATGCAGTTGACGTGCGATGGAATCACTTCTCGCACGATGCGCAACAATTCGTCCTTGCCTCGCATTTCCAGTTCTGCTTCCAACTCGTAGGCTTTATCAAAATGGTCTTCAATCGCACGTTTATTGCGCCCCGTGATAAACACCATATCCGTAATCCCCGCCGCGACGGCTTCTTCGACGGCATATTGAATCAAGGGTTTATCGACCACCGCCATCATTTCTTTGGGACTGGCTTTGGTGGCGGGTAAAAAGCGGCTCCCCATACCTGCGACGGGAAAAACGGCTTTAGTAATTTTTTTCATAAAATTTTCCAGAAATGTTTAAGGGGAGGGGCTGCGATACATTCGCACATCAACCGCCAAGATTACGGGTTAATCCCCCTTCGTAGCTCAATTGTACGAATAAATTCGTCGCGACGGTTGCTTTCTTGCAAACAAACCGTCCTGCTCAATAGGGTTAAAACGGTACGTGATGCGGATTGATTTGATTTTTCGCAACCAATCAGAAATTCATGATGTTACGCGTACACAATTGCGCATAATGGTGCGCCCCCACAACCAACCGTAGCCCGTATGCAATACGGGATTTTAGCGGTGGGCGTGGATTCCCGTATTGCATACGGGCTACATTTACCCAAGCCACGCGCCCTCAATCGGTATAATCTGCCGCTTCCTGAACCCCTTAATACCTATCCATGATGCAAGACTTTAATCTTTCCGCTTGGGCTATTAAAAATTCAACGTTGGTGTGGTACGCGCTGGTGGTGGCGTTGTTGGCGGGCATTTTTTCTTATTCGCAATTGGCGCAGAAGGAAGACCCTGACTTTACCTTTAAGGTGATGACGGTGCAGGTGGCGTGGCAGGGGGCGACGGCGCGGGAGGTGGAACAACAGATTACGCGGGTGTTGGAAAATCGTTTGCAGGAAACGCCTTGGTTGGACACGATTAACAGCTATGCCAAAGCGGGCGAAGCAGGGTTGTTTATCACCTTGAAGGAATCCATGCCTGCCAGTGAATTGGCGGCAAGCTGGACGGCGGTGCGTAAAATTTTGGCCGATGCGCGGGCGAGTTTGCCTGAAAACGCGGGCGAGCCATTGATTAACGATCAGTTTGGCGAGACCTTTGGGCTGATTTACGCCCTCACCGCCGATGCCAACATTTCGCCAGCAATCCTAAGCCAAACCGCGAACCGCGTGCGCGAAGCCTTGGTCAATGTGCCGCACGTTCGCAAAGTGGCGTTGTTGGGCGTGCAGGATGAAAAAATTTATATCGAATTTTCTAGTACTAAAATGGCGGCGATGGGGATTGATCCTGTAGCTGTGATGACAGCATTGCGCGCCCGCAACGCGGTTGAACCCGCAGGCGAGTTTGTCACCGACCACGGCGTGGCGCGTTTGCGCGTCACAGGCGATTTCAAATCGGTGCAAACTTTGCAAGCAATGGGCATTTCGGCGGGCGGCAAAACCTACCGTTTGGGCGATTTAAGCCGCGTGTATCGCGGTTATGCCGACCCCGCCACGTTCAAAATGCGCAGCATGGGCAAGCCTGCCATTGGCTTGGCGGTGTCGTTGTCGGACGACGGCAACATTAACGAAGCGGGCGCGGCATTGGCAAAAGTCTGGGCAGCGCAGACCTTGCCCGCTGGCATCAAAATGGTGCAAGTCGCCGACCAGCCAGCGGTGGTCAAGCAATCCATCCGCGAGTTTATGCAGGCGTTGTTAGAAGCCTTGGTCATCGTGTTGGCGGTCAGCTTTTTGAGTTTGGGAATGCGGGCGGGGCTGGTGGTGGGGCTGTCGATTCCGCTGGTATTGGCGGGCACGTTTTGGCTGATGTATGTGTTCGGCATTGAGCTGCAACGCGTGTCTTTGGGCGCGCTGATTATTGCCTTGGGGCTGTTGGTTGATGACGCGATGATTGCCGTCGAAATGATGAAAGTGAAGCTAGAACAAGGCTTTAGTAAACTGCACGCTGCCACGTTTGCCTATACCAGCACCGCGTTTCCCATGCTCACTGGCACGTTGATTACCGCCGCCGCGTTTTTGCCCGTGGGGTTGGCAAAGTCTTCCGCAGGCGAATACACCTTTTCAATCTGCGCCGTGGTGACCTTAGCACTATTGGTGTCGTGGCTGGTCGCAGTGGTGTTTACCCCGTTTATCGGACATCGTTTATTGCCCGAAACCGACCTGCCCGAACCCAACGACGCGCATTATCACCATGGTTTTTATGCTTATTTCCGCCGCGTGGTGGAAGGGTGTTTGGATTACCAAAAAACCGTGGTCGCCGTCACCGTGCTGCTGTTTGCCTTGTCGGTATTCGGTTTTAGCAAAGTCGAACAAGAATTTTTCCCGCCCTCGGAACGCGCTGAATTGCTCATGGACATCTGGCTGCCCGACGGCACCAGCTTTGCCGCCACGGAAAATTTGACCCACGAATTTGAAGCCAAGCTGAAAAAAGACCCCGACATCGCCCACTTCACCAGCTATATCGGCGGCAGCACGCCGCGCTTTTATTTGCCGCTGGATTTGCAATTGCCCAACCTCAACTACGCGCAACTGGTCATCGTGGCAAAAGACCCCGCTGCCCGCGAAGCCGTGTTAAAACGCGTGCGCGCTTGGCTGGAAAAAGACTACGCCCAACTCGGCATCCGCATCGCCCGTTTGGAAAATGGCCCGCCCGTCGGCTATCCCGTGCAATTCCGCGTGGTGGGCGATGAAGCCGCCAAATTGCGCCCGATTGCCGAGGAAGTGTTAAAAATCGTCAAACAAAACAAACACATCAAAAATGCCAGTTTAGACAGCAGCGAAGCATTGCGCGTGATGAAAGTCGAGGTCGATCAAGAAAAAGCCCACGTTTTGGGCGTGTCGTCGCAAACCATTTCGCGCAATTTACACGCCCTGCTGACAGGCGAGTCCGTGTCGCATTTGCGCGAAAACGGGCAAGCCATTGAAATCATCGCCCGCGCCGAAGCCGCCGAACGCAATGACCCCGAAGCCTTGGCGCGCATGAGCGTGTATGCGGGCGACGGGCGATTCGTCCCGTTGCACCAAATCGCCCAACTCGACGAAGCCGAAGAAGACGGCATCATTTGGCGCAAAAATCGCCAACCCGTCATCACCGTCCGCGCCGACGTGCCAGACAACGTGCGCGCCCCCGATGTCAGTGCCGCGATTGACGCGCAACTGGCAACATTGCGCGCCAAACTCCCCGCCAATTACCGCATCGAAATCGGCGGCGCGGCAGAAGGCAGTGACAACGCCCAAGACTCCATCCTCGCCATCTTGCCGTTAATGGGCTTTTTAATCATCACCTTACTGATTTTGCAACTGCGCGACTTCCGCCTCGTCCTGCTCGCCCTGCTCACCGCGCCGCTCGGTTTAATCGGCGTTTCAGCGGTGCTATTGCTATTCAACGTCCCCTTCGGCTTCGTCGCCATGCTCGGCATCATCTCGTTAGCGGGCATGATTATGCGCAACTCGGTGATTTTGCTAGACCAAATCAACCAAGACTTAGCCGCAGGACTGTCCCCTAGAGAAGCCCTAGTTGACTCCACCGTCCGCCGCTTCCGCCCCATCATGCTCACCGCCGCCGCCGCCATTTTGGCAATGATTCCCCTCACCCAAAGTGTGTTTTGGGGGCCGATGGCAATCGCCATCATGGGCGGGTTATTGGTCGCGACGTTGCTGACGTTGTTGTATTTGCCCGCGCTTTATGCGGTTTGGTTTGGGGTGGGGAGGGTGAAAGTTGACGCGAATAGATGTTAATTTATACGCACCCCTTGGACAAAAAGTATCGACAACACAATATTGCTAAAGTTATAATCCGAACAGGTGTCCACCCTACTTGCACACGAGTAAAAAAAGACATACCCATTAGTCGTTCAATAATCTCTCTTAATAGCCTTGTCATTGGGAATTTAAACGTGTGTATCTGACCCATAGCGATTAGGCACTTATGAAAGATTTTATGATGACTATCAAAGCATTTGCGTATTCCGCACAACAACACCTTCGAAATTGCACAGGCAATTCAATCAAACACTCTCATATCTATGAACTGTTAGCCGCATTATTTGGCTTTAAATCTTTTGCCGCGTTTACATCCGACGCATTTTTTGCAGACAAATATATCGGTGCAGATGAATCGGCTGTAACAGCCAAATTGATTGGGCGGCTCGTGCAACTCAAATACCCTCAAGCCATCAGCATGGCAATCGCTCAATGCCTCGCTGATTACGCCCAAGAAAAATCTCTTTCTTTTATTCGGAAAGATGATTTATCAGCAATGCTGACTTCGCAAAAATATCTAGAAGAACGTGATGACGAATTTGAAGATTGGGAAGAAGAAAATACTTCTATTACCATGAACGAGCAAATTGACAGCTTATTTTCCTCGGCTTTATTGATAGAGGAATTAGAACAAGCAGCGGAAAAAGGAGATGCGAATGCTCACTTTATGCTTGCACAATTCCATTCATGCGAAGAACCATCTAATAACTATCTTTATGAAGAATCCCTAAAAGGGCGGGTATTAACTCACCATGAACAAATTTGGGTAGCTGAATATATCGAAAAAAAGGCATATTTTAAGTTGCATTTTGGGCAATATGAATATCATCTGCGTCAGGCAGCACAGGGAGGTATTCGCCAAGCAGCGACTGAATTAGCTGGTTTATTGAATGATCCTAAATTTTTTTCAATGGCTGAACAAGGAACTGGGTCTGTTAATGCAAAGCAAATGCTACGGTTAGCGCACATACTGGGCAACATAGGTTCACAACTGTACTGGTTGCGTATCACGCTAGAAGAAGACGGCTCATTGGATGAAGCTGAAGCAGAAATCTTAAATGAAGAAGACAATATCACTACCATGCACGCTTACCATGATGGCGGATCACACGATGGGGAGCTGTATGATGATGATGTAGGTGGTTCACTTTATGTTGTATAAGTACCATCATGTGTATAGCAAATTCTCCATGTACACTCCATCACTCTCGCATTCTGTTTAGCACGATGGTTCGCGCATCGGGGTGAAATTATTCGGCGAAATCCGCGTGTTTCACCACCTGCATCCTTCGCCTGATACCGACAAAGGCGCGGTGGAGTCTATTCGTAAATAGTTGGAAAAAATGGGCTAATCCCATGAAAAACATGATGATAATCGACGGTCAGCGGGCGGTGATTGAATATGATCCTGACATCGAATTGTTTCGCGGGGAGTTCGTAGGCTTAAACGGCAGTGCGGATTTTTACGCCAAGGACATTGCGGGGTTGAAACAAGAAGGGGGAATTTCGCTGAAAGTGTTTGTACAAATGTGCGAAGCGGAAGGGATTGCGCTGTTCAAGCGCGGTTCGGGTAAATTTATGCTGCGCCTAGACCCCACCTTGCACCAAGCCGCGACCGCCGCCTCGCGTGCCGCAGGTGTTTCATTAAATCAATGGGTTGCAAATTTAATTCAGCAAGGGGCGCGGCTGTAAACGCTTGGCATCACCTGCAACAAGGCATATACTTTGGTATCTATCATCTCAGCAGGAGTGAGCCATGAGTGCAGTTGCGAAATTATTTACCAATGGGCGCAGCCAAGCGGTGCGGCTACCTGCGGCTTATCGCTTTGATGTTAAAGAAGTTTTTGTACGTCGTGACCCTGAAACAGGCGATGTGATTTTGTCGCGCAAGCCTGCAACGTGGGATGATTTTTTTGTGGCGTTGAAAAATGCCGATGTGCCTGCGGATTTTTTAAGTGAAACAGAACGCCAACAAACGCCCGCAGCGCGTGATCCTTTTGCGGATTGGCAAGCATGAAACGCTATTTGCTCGACACCAATATCGTCAGCCACCTCATCAAACAACACCCCGCCGTCGCGGCGCGCCTCACCGCTGTGCCGATGGCTGCGTTGTGTATTTCGTCCATCACCGAAGCGGAGTTGATGTTTGGGTTGGCAAAACGCCCCGATGCCAAACGATTGCACGACCTTATCCATGCTTTTTTGCAACGCGTCGATGTGTTGCCGTGGGACAGTGCCGAATGTTATGGCAAAGTGCGCGCCCAACTGACGGCGGGAGGCAAAGTGCTGGGCGCGCTAGATTTGCTGATTGCGACGCAAGCGTTGGATATTGGCGCGGTGCTGGTTAGCAACGACCAAGCATTGCGCCAAATTGAGGGGTTGATGCTGGAGGATTGGACGGTGAGTGGTTGACGTGAAACCTTTGGGCTGATTTATGCCCTGACTGCATGCCCCCCTTCACTCACAGCGTATTCTGGGGGCAATGGCGATTGCCATCATGGGCGAATTGCTGGTCGCGACGTTGTTGACTTTGCTGTACTTGCCCGAACTGTATGCGGTTTGGTTTGGGGGTGGATAAGCTGTGCGCATCCACCATTCCATTTTTAAATCATGTGGATGCGTTATGCTTATCCACCCTGCCTATTTGTTGCGCACGCGGAATAAACATTTACATTTCAATGCGATGGGTGATTTTGTGTAAGTGCGACAAATTCGCACGGGTTTGGAAAATACCGAGAAAAGCGTGCGAATGAATTCGCACCTACGGAGACATGTTTGGCGAATTCGTAGCCCGTATGCAATACGGAAATCCCCGCCCTCGCCCAAAATCCCGTATTGCATACGGGCTACGGGCGCACCGTTCGGCATATACTGCGCGCCCATTTCTCTTGCTTATTGAATCCATGAAACGCTTTCTATTTCGATACAAACGCTTATTGGCCGTGGCGATATTTTTGGGGGTGTTGCTGGCAGTGTTTCAATTGTCAGGGTTGCGCGGACACTTCAATTTGGCTTTTTTACAACAGCAGATCTTGGCGAGTCGAGGCACGGGGCTGTTGATTTTTGTGCTGTTGTTTGCGTTGGGTAATTTGATTCAAATTCCAGGCTGGATATTTTTGGCGGCTGCGGTGCTGACCATGGGGCAAGTGTGGGGTGGACTGGCGACGTATTTCGCCGCAACGCTGTCTTGTCTATTTACCTTTTTCGTCATTCGAGGCATCGGTGGGGACGCGCTTCGCACGCTGAAAAATCCATTGGCGACACGGTTGTTGCGCCAATTGGATACGCACCCTATACGCAGCGTGGTGCTGTTGCGCATGTTATTTCAAACCGTCCCCGCATTGAATTATGCTCTTGCCTTGTCGGGCATCTCATTGTGGAAATACCTAATCGGTACTTTGCTCGGACTGCCTTTGCCCATCGCTCTGTATTGCTTATTCTTTGATTATTTAGCCAAAGCCTTGAAGTGGCTATAATTTCAGGGGGCGTCTGAGGTATTTTCCACGTCGGGCTTTATGTTAAAGTGGACATCTTCCCGTAAATTGCGCAGAATTCGCCCCCATTTAGCCAATACATCCCTAAAATTCAGGATAGAAAATATATGACCCATTTTAAAAATATCACCGTAGCCGAGTTAGAAGCCTTGTTGGCAAAAGGCGGCGTGCGCTTGGTAGATGTGCGCACCGAGGCAGAAATGGCGCGCGGCATGATTCCTCAAGGCGAAAAAATGCCGCTGCATTTATTGCCGATCCAGCTCAATGGCATGAATAAAAATGCGACAACGGTATTTTATTGCCAGATGGGTGGACGTTCGGCGCAAGCAGCGGCGTTTGCTTCATCGAATGGCTTTACCGATGTGTATAACTTGCAAGGTGGCATCTTGGCTTGGGCGCAAGCGGGCTTGCCTTTGGCAGCATAATGCACGCCGTTGATGTCGAACTGGATGTACGCCAGTTGGCGTGTCCTTTGCCCATTTTGCGCGCTAAAAAAGCTTTGTCGGCGATGAGCAATGGGCAAGTGATCCGTATTGTGGCAACCGATCCTGAATCCCCAAAAGATTTTGAGGTGTTTTGTCGCCAAACGCGCAATGAGTTGCTGTCCTCCACCGCGCAAGCAGCGGAATTTACCTTTCTTATTCGGCGCGTCACCTTCACCGCATGAAACGGGATGCCGCCCGCTAAGAAGCAGCTTCTGATCTGATTGCGAGACGGTGTTGGGGCTGTGACTGCGGTTGTTAGCGCGGCTCACAACCCCGCTGACAAGCTCTCGCGACAGATTCTAGTAAGTGCTTAAGCACCCGCGCCTAAATTTTCGGATATTTTAAGCTGTTAGTCGTTAGTTATTAGTCGCTAGTTAATGCTGTGAGTCTGCTTGATGCTATATTTTTCACAATATATTCAATCAGATGATAAAAACATTTCACTCCGCCAACTAAAAACTAACGACTAGCGACTAACAACTCAATACCCAATTATTTGTACGCAACCACTTACCGTAAATTATCCCTGTATATAGGCGTAAATCAAACAGAATTACCGCGTTCTAAAGTGTATATAATCAAAAGATATATTTAGAATATTGGTTTCACGGGGGAGATAACGCCCGTAATACGGTAAACACGGTATGAACTTCAATATCTTTCAAGGGCATTCCTTCAAGACACGGGTCACGCTCTTTACACTGAGCATCTTTGTCATGGGCATTTGGTTGTTAGCGTTCTTTGCCACGCGGATGCTACATGAAGACATGGAAGCACTGTCGAGCGAACAACAGCTTTCAACCGCCACTTTTGTCGCTGCTGAAATCAATCAAGAGGTCGCAGAGCGACTCAGTGCTTTAGCGGACATTGCCTCTGCCATTTCACCCGCTTTATTGAGCAACCCCGCCAAACTACAGGCTTATTTGCAACAACAGACCTTGTTTCAGGTGCTGTTCAACGGGGGGACTTTTGTGGCAGACCCTGATGGCACCGCCATTGCAGCGAGCAGTGGTCTTAGCACGCAAGCGCATCTTAATTATGCGGATCGAGATTACCTCATCGGGGTCATTAAGCAAGGCAAGCCCAGCATTGGTCGTCCTGTTATCGGCAAAGTATCGGGCAATCCTATTTTTGTTATCGCGACCCCCATTCGAGATGAGCAAGGTCAAGTGATTGCCGTGTTGGCGGGCGCGACCAATTTACGCACCCATAATTTTCTGAATCATATTACGAGCGATCATTACGGTAAAACAGGCGGTTATTTATTGATTTCCCCTGCACATCGGCAGATCGTGACTGCAACGGATAATGAACGGACGATGAAGCTGCTTCCGCCTGTTGGCATCAATCCCGTTATGGATCGTTTTTTGCAAGGCTACGAAGGGTCTGCCATTTATCTCAATATGCGGGGCGAAGAAGTGCTGTCTTCTTTTAAAAGCATCCCCCTAACAGGTTGGATTGTCGGGGTGTCACTCCCCACCGAAGAAGCGTTTGCCCCGATACACGCGATGCGCGATCGCATGTTGCTCATCACGGCATTATTGACTTTGTTGGCGGGATGGTTGACGTGGTGGATGTTGCGACGACAGCTCGCCCCGATGCTCCATGCGGTCACCACCTTGGCGACGCTCGCCCAATCAGTGGATACGCATACCCGCTTAACCCCGTTGCCGATTACTCGCCAAGATGAAATAGGCGAATTGATTGCGGGCTTTAATCGCCTGTTGCTTGCGTTGCAACAACGTGAAGAGGCATTAACCGAAAGCGAAGCACGCTTTCACAATATGGCGGATCATGCGCCCGCCCTGATCTGGATGTCAGATGCCCAAAATGCAGGTATTTGGTACAACAAACGCTGGTTGACGTATACAGGGCGAAGCATGGCGCAATTGTTAGGTTTAGGCTGGCTTGACGACATGCACCCTAGTGATCGAGTACGCTGCGAAAACCTTTGCCAAACTGCTTTTCAACACCACCAAAAGCTGGATATGGAATTTCGCTTGCATCGCGCCAATGGCAGTTATGGTTGGATTGCCGACATAGGCGTACCTCGCTTCGATACCAATGGTCATTTTTTGGGCTATATTGGCTACTGCTGGGATATTACGAAACGTAAACATGTTGAAGAGCGGCTCAAGTTGGCCGCCAGTGTGTTTACCCATGCTCGCGAGGGCATTATGATTACCGACCCAGACGGGACGATTATTGATGTGAATCAGGCTTTTAGTCGCATCACAGGCTATCAGCATGATGAAGTATTAGGGCGCAACCCGCGCTTGCTCAGCTCAGGTCGGCAAACCAAAGACTACTATGTTGCCCTGTGGCGCGGACTGATTGAGCAAGGTCATTGGTATAGCGAAGTGTGGAATCGACGTAAGAACGGCGAAGTCTATGCCGCCATGCAAACCATCAGTGCCGTAAAAGATGCGCAAGGTCATACACTGCAATATGTAGCGCTCTTTTCTGATATTACCTCTCTCAAGGAACACCAAAATCAGCTGGAACACATTGCTCACTATGATGCTCTGACCAATTTACCCAACCGCGTCTTGCTCGCCGATCGACTGCGCCAAGGTATCTCCCAAGCGCAGCGACATCAACACTTGCTCGCGGTCGCCTTTCTTGATTTAGATGGATTTAAAGCCATCAATGACCATCACGGTCATGACGCGGGAGATCAATTGCTCATTACCGTCTCTAACCGTATGAGACAAGTGTTGCGCGATGGTGACACACTCGCCCGCTTGGGCGGCGATGAGTTTGTCGCGGTATTGCTGGAACTCGAAAACAGAGAGGGCAGCCTAGAGATTCTCGCGCGTCTACTGGAAGAGGCGGCTCGCCCCGTGCCGTTTGGCGAGGTGACGCTGCAAGTTTCCGCTAGTCTCGGCGTCACCTTCTACCCACAAACTGAAAACAGGGATGCCGATCAGTTATTGCGTCAGGCTGACCAAGCCATGTACCAAGCTAAATTAGCAGGCAAAAATCGTTGCTTCATCTTTGATGCCGCTCAAGACATCAGCATCCGCTTTCAGCATGAAAGCCAGGAACGCATTGCCAACACATTGAATACGCGCGAATTTATACTGCATTACCAACCCAAAGTGAATATGCGTACAGGAGCCGTTATTGGGGTGGAAGCCTTGATTCGTTGGCAACATCCGCAGAAAGGACTCTTGACCCCCAAGGACTTTTTGCCCGTGATCGCAGAACATCCGCTTGCCATTGCCATGGGAGAATGGGTGATCGACGCGGTCCTGCGTCAGCTCCGTTGTTGGCAAGCCATCGGTTTGGTGATGCCGATTAGTGTCAATGTGGGGGTACGCCAATTACAAGAACCCGATTTTGCTCTCCGCTTACAACATCTGCTAAATCAATACCCCGATCTCAATCCCAATCAACTGGAATTCGAAGTGTTGGAAGCCAGTACACTGGAAGATGTGGCACAAATTTCACAAGTTATGTTGCAATGTCAGGCATTGGGGGTCACTTTTTCTTTAGATGACTTCGGAACAGGCTATTCATCGTTGACTTATTTAAAGCGGCTTCCCGTTAACCTACTGAAAATAGACCAAAATTTTGTCATCAACATGATTGATGATCCTGATGACCTCGCCATTTTGGAAGGCATACTGGGGCTGGCAGCCGCGTTTCACCGTCAAGTCATCGCAGAAGGCGTAGAAACAGTGGCACACGGCACGCTGTTATTACAGCTCGGTTGCGAGTTGGCACAAGGTTTTGGGATCGCACAGCCTATGCCTGCCGCCGACATACCAAGTTGGGTTGCTCATTGGCATACCAATCCAGTATGGCAAACCCAGCCGCCGCTTCATCAAGAAGATTTACCGCTGATGTTTGCCAGTGCCGAACATCACGCTTGGATCAGTACCCTCGAAGCCTTTATCCGTGATAAAACAGCGCATCCGCCCCCTTTGGATAAAACGCGATGCCATTTTGCCCATTGGTTAGCAGGTCGGGGCAGGATACGTTATGGCACACACCCCGCCTTTGCCGCGATTGAGTCACTACACAACCAAGCTCACGCACTGGCAATAACCTTGTACGATCTCAAACAAAGCGGACACGGGTCAGAAGCGCAATCTCGCATCGGCGAACTCCATTGCCTACGCGATCAGTTGCTGGAACAATTAAACACCTTGGTACAAACAAGCCTGTGGGAAGCGCACGTCGAATAAGCTATTATCACCATGGGCGTGGCATACAAAGGTTGCAACTTTTACCTGACTTCGTTAGTCTTAGCCGCTGCTGTTGAATACCTCACTTTTAGGAGAACCCAAATGCAATACGAATATCAAGCGAACTCACCCACGATCGCCTTGGAACAAAACAAGGTGCTACGCAACACTTATATGCTGCTCGGCGCAAGCATGATCCCCACCGTCATCGGGGCATTTATTGGGCTGTCGCTCAACTTATCCTTTATGGCAGCCAGCCCGATTATCAGCTCATTGCTGATGTTTGCCGTGATGATGGGATTATTGTTTGTGGTCGCGAAGCTACGCAACAGCGCATGGGGCATTGCCGCGTTATTGGGCTTTACCTTCGTGGCAGGCGTGTTCTTAGGGCCGATTTTACAAGTTGCGTTGCACCTGAAAAATGGCACGGAATTGATTGGCATGGCAGCAGGCGGCACAGGATTGATTTTCTTTAGTCTCGCGACTTTAGCAACCGTCACCAAGAAAGATTTCAGCTTTATGGGCAAATTTCTGTTCATCGGCTTGATTGTCTTGCTGGTTGCCTCGTTAGCCAATATGTTTTTCCACATCCCCGTGTTATCCTTAACCATCTCTGGTGTGGCGGTGTTGCTGTTTTCTGCTTACATCTTGTATGACATCAGCCAAATTATTCATGGTGGTGAAACCAATTACATCATGGCAACCCTGAGTTTGTATTTGGATATTTACAACATCTTCATCAGTTTGTTGAATATTTTGATGGCATTGTCAGGCGAACGAGATTAAACGTCGTATTTTCGCAGTCGAAAAGTAGAGAACGACCAAGTTTTTGCAATAAAACGTGTTGCTAGGTGCAAGTGGGCATTGACAGGGCTGGTTAAATCCGTATAATTCGCGCTCCTTTGCAGGGGTCGGTAGCTCAGTCGGTAGAGCAGCGGACTTTTAATCCGTTGGTCGCGAGTTCGAATCTCGCCCGACCCACCAAGCAACAGGTGTATCACCCGCCGATTTAGCTCAGTTGGTAGAGCAACCGCCTTGTAAGCGGTAGGTCATCAGTTCGAATCCGATAATCGGCACCAATAAAATCAAAGGCTTACAGCAATGTGAGCCTTTTTTCATTTAGGGGCTATTTTTTCATGTAGCCACCATGTAGGATTTTCCCCGCAATGAGTGATGCGCATCTCCTGCCCGCCACACATCATTCCATGACTAACACACCCTCAAATCTAGAGCGCATTGTTTAGCTCGTTGTATCGTGCGTGCGCTACTCGAAGCAAGCTTACTTGCCTACCCGCATCCTTATTACTGCTTATGCTTTACTTGCACTACTGAATGAAACTCAAAGTGGCTATATTTAAACAACATACCGAACTAGCGTAAAAAGAGCCGCATATAGCGGCTCTTCATTTGGTGCTTTGTCAGCTTGTTAGCATTCAGAGCGCAAATCCCAATCTAGTGGTGGCGTGCATCCTAGTGCGTAATGTCCTTCTCGTCAAGAATTTCGTACTAGAATGCCAAGCTCATACCAATAGGAGGGAATATGTTCGGGAAAATGCGCTACCGTTTGGCTCTGGATTTAGGGTCAACATCACTGGGCTGGGCGATGTTGCGCCTGAATGCCGACAATCAACCTTGCGCCATTATCAAAGCGGGCGTGCGCATTTTCTCCGACGGGCGTGATGCCAAAACGCAAGCCTCGCTGGCAGTGGCACGACGTGAAGCCCGCGCTATGCGTCGTCGCCGTGATCGCTTGCTCAAACGCAAAGCGCGCATGATGCGTACCTTGATTCAATACGAATTTTTTCCTGAAGATGCCGACGACCGCAAAGCATTTGAAGGCTTAAACCCATTCGCCTTGCGCGCCAAAGGCTTGGATTTTGCGTTGACCCCTGCGGAATTTGCGCGGGCGTTGTTTCATATCAACCAACGGCGTGGCTTCAAAAGCAATCGCAAAACCGATAAAAATGAAGCCGATAGCGGTGCGTTAAAAACCGCGATTGGGGAACTAAAACAAGTTATCGCTGCTTATCCCTTGGGGAGTGACGGAAAGCCAATGAAAGCTGACAAGTTTGACTTGCTGGCATGGGTCGAGCGCACTCTTACAGAAACCATAAATGAGAAGCCACGCACCGTGGGTGAGTTGCTGCACCGTCGCTTCACGGATACCAGTGTTCCACCAGAACAAAGAACGGTGCGCGCTCGCTATCACGCTGACAAAGTGGTGGGCGAAAACGGCAAAAGCAAGCTCAACAAGTATTACGACCTGTACATCGACCGCGCCATGATTGAACAGGAATTTGACGCGCTGTGGGCAAAACAAGCCGCGCTCAATCCCGCCTTGTTTACCGAAGCGGCGCGGGCGGATTTAAAAGATGTCTTGCTTTACCAACGTAAACTCAAGCCTGTCAAAGCGGGACGCTGCACTTTTTTACCCGATGAAGAACGCGCCCCTTTGGCATTGCCCAGCACGCAGCGTTTTCGGATGTATCAAGAAGTCAACAACTTGCGCTTATTGGGCGAAGGGTTGAAAGAAATACCGCTGACGTTGCAACAACGCGATCAGTTAATCGCCGCGTTAGAAAAATCCAACAAGATGACTTTTAAGGGAATCAAAAAATTGTTGGGTACAGGCGACACGATGAAATTCAATTTAGAAGACCCCAAACGCGAGGATATGAAAGGCAATGCCACCAGCGCGATTTTGGGCGGTGCGAAGTGTTTTGGCGCGGCGTGGTTTGAATTCAACGAAGCCCAACAAGATGAAATCGTCTTGAAATTAGTTCAAGAGGAAAACGAAGCTCTACTTATCCGCTGGTTGCAAGCCGAAACGGGCATAGACGAACGCCGCGCCGAAGCCATTGCCGACACAACTTTGCTGCCAGGCTACGGCAGTTTGTCGGCAAAAGCCTTGGCACGCATCCTGCCTGAATTGCGCCGCGAGGTCATTACTTACGACAAAGCCGCCAAGGCAGCGGGATTCCATCATAGCCAATTTGAAAACGGCGAAATCGAAGGGCTCACTTTCGCGGTTGAACGCGTCTTGACCGAAACTGGCGAAATCAAAACCATTCACCTGCATCACAAACTACCCTACTACGGCGAATTTTTGCAACGCCATGTTGGTTTTGGGACGGGCGACACCAAAGATACGCCCGAAAAACGCTATGGCAAAATCGCCAATCCCACGGTGCATATAGGCTTAAATCAAGTGCGCTGCGTGGTCAACGCGCTGATTGAACGCTACGGACACCCCAGTGAAGTTATTGTGGAATTGGCGCGAGACTTGAAGCAAAACAAGGAGCAGCGAGAAGAGGAAAGTAAGCAACAAGCCACCAACCAAAAACGCAATGACCGCTTGCGCACGGACATTGCCAATACGTTGCAAATCAGCGAAGAACGAGTAAGACGCGCTGACATTGAAAAAATGATTTTGTGGGAGGAGTTAAGTCACAACAGCGCGGATCGTTGTTGCCCTTATTCAGGCGCGCAAATCAGTGCGGCGATGCTGTTAAGCGAGGCGGTGGAAATCGAACATATTTTGCCGTTCTCGCAAACTTTGGACGACAGCCTAAACAACAAAACCGTGTCCATGCGGCAAGCCAATCGTATCAAAGGCAATCGCACGCCGTGGGAGGCGCGTCAAGATTTTGATGCACAAGGTTGGGATTATCTGAGCATTCTTGCCCGCGCTGAAAATATGGCGAAAAACAAACGCTATCGTTTTGGCGAAGACGGCTATCAAAAATGGCTCAAAGACGACAAAGGCTTTTTGCCGCGTGCGTTGAACGACACCCGCCATCTGAGCAAAGTCGCGTTTGAATATCTCAAACTGATTTGCCTCGATACCCGCGTGATTCCAGGGCGCATGACCGCCTTGTTGCGCGCTAAATTTGGGCTGAATGACGTATTGAGTCTGAATGGCGTAAAAAACCGCAACGACCATCGCCACCACGCCGTTGATGCCTGTGTGATTGCCGTCACCGACCAAGGGATGTTGCAACGCTTCGCCAATGCTAGTGCCAGTGCGAGAGAACGGCAACTGAATCGCTTGGTCGAAACCATGCCAGAGCCGTGGGAATGTAGTGATAAAAATAAAATGAGTTACCGCGAACATGTGCAACAAGCGATAGAGGCGATTTGGGTGAGCCATAAGCCTGACCATAGTTTTGAAGGGGCGATGTTTAAAGAGACCAGTTTTGGTATTCGACCTGATGGAACAGTTATTCAGAAAAAACAAGCAGCGGATAAAAAACAGCGCGTTGTCGAATACATTATTCCGATTACAGAGCCAAGCCAAACACGTAGGCATGGATTAAGTACAAAAGGGGAAAGTCGAGCTTACAAAGGATATGCTCCTGATGGGAATTACTGTATGGAGATTCTTAAACAAGCCAGCGGTGATTGGTTGATGGAGGTTATTCCAAGATTCAGAGCTTATGCTTTAGCGCGCACATTGGGCTGGGGCAAGGAAGATTCACTGGTTGTACTAAAACGCATGAATACGCAAAAACTTTCCGATGAAGAAGGCGAACTCGTTATGAAGCTGATGCCAAATGACGCGATCAGGGTTAATTTCAAAGGAAAAGATCGTGTGCTACAGGTCGTTAAAATGAGCGTGGAAGGCGGGGCAACATTCACTGAGCTTAATGAAGCAGATGTAAGCGGCAGGTACGAAGCAAGACGAAAAGCCCGACTCAAGCTCAAAAACGAAGAAACAAAAAACACACTTACCCCCGAAGAAAAACGAGCATTGGAAGACAGCTTTATTCTCTCTCAAATTGGCGTGGAAGATTTGCTGCGTGGGGAAGCCCGCCGCGTCACCATCTCCTCCATCGGTGAACTGCGCGATCCTAAATTTAAGAGGTAGCGAAAATGATCGGGCGCATCGTCGAAGTGGCAGACGACCAACGGCATTTGTTGGTTGAGCGTGGTTTTTTGGTGGTGCAAGACACTGTGCTGCATAAAAAGCTGGGACAAGTGCCGCTGGACGATATTGCCGCCGTCATCGCCAACGCCCACGGTTTAAGCTACACCAACAATGTGCTGGTGGCATTGGCGGAACGGTGCGCACCCTTTGTGTTATGCGCCGCCAACCATAACGCCGTGGGCATGGTGATGAGCATAGACGGCAATTTTCAACAGGCAAAACGTTTTGATGCCCAAATCGCCGCCAGTCAACCGTTAATCAAGCGGCTGTGGGCGGAGATTGTGAAATCCAAATTGCAACAACAAGCCGCCGCATTGGAAGCAACAGGCGCGCCGCCTATGCCGTTGTCCGCCTTGGTGCGCAAAGTCCGTTCTGGCGATCCCGACAATATCGAAGCCCAAGGCGCACGGCGATATTGGGGCTTGTTATTTGGCGAGGATTTTCGCCGTGACCAACAGGCGGGCGGGCTAAATGGTTTGCTCAATTACGGCTACACCGTGTTACGCGCCACCACCGCACGGGCAGTGGTCGCGGCGGGATTGCATCCTACCATCGGCTTGCACCACAGCAATGCGGGCAACGCCATGCGTTTGGTCGATGATTTGATGGAGCCATTTCGCCCCATGATCGACTTAAAAGTGTGGCAGTTGTCTCGCCAAGGTGAAAATGAGGTAACGCCCGACACCAAACGCATCTTGGTGCGCACCATGTACGACGATATGCAAACCAACGCGGGGGCAACACCCGTCATGGTATGCGCCCAAAAACTCGCCACGTCTTTGGCGCAAGTGTTTTTGGGCGAACGGGAAAAGTTGGACTTGCCGTTAATGGGCTTGCCGCTCAGTTTGGCGGCGGCATTACAGGATGATTGACTATGCTGTCGGGGTATCGCTTAATGTGGATTGTGGTGATGTTTGATTTGCCTGTGATTGAAAAAGCCGAACGCAAAGCCGCCACGGAATTTCGCAATGCTTTGTTAGATATGGGCTTCCAAATGTCGCAGTTTTCTGTTTATATGCGTTTTTGCAGCAGCCAGATGCAGGTTGACACCTATTGCCGACAAGTTGAAAGATTTTTACCCGTCGGCGGCACGGTCAATATCCTGCCCATGACCGATAAACAATACGAGCGCATCATCACTTTTCGCGGAAAAGCCAAACAACCACGCAAAAAATCGCCCGACCAATACGACCTTTTTTAATTTTTAAGCCATGATTTTGAACGCCAAAAACACAAAAACCACTTGTATTATCAAATGGTTGCTGTGCTGGGAGTGTACCAGATTGGGATTTGCGCACTGACTGGAACCGTTAGAGCGAAGCATTAAGGCTAGGGGCAAGTGTACCAGATTGGGATTTGCGCACTGACTGGAACTTTGCAAACAGCTTGCCGATTGCTTGGTTTAGTGTACCAGATTGGGATTTGCGCACTGACTGGAACACGTAATAACGATGGTTGTGCTGTTCAATCAGTGTACCAGATTGGGATTTGCGCACTGACTGGAACCATCCAATAACCGATTCCAACACCAAATACAGTGTACCAGATTGGGATTTGCGCACTGACTGGAACACTTGTCCGTGTCGCCCAAGGCAATAAATCAGTGTACCAGATTGGGATTTGCGCACTGACTGGAACACTTGATTGGTTACGCCTTATCTCTGTGGGAGTGTACCAGATTGGGATTTGCGCACTGACTGGAACTCATCAAGCAAGATTAAAAGGCGTTGGGATAGTGTACCAGATTGGGATTTGCGCACTGACTGGAACGCCTTGTCCAAGCTATCGCACAACTGTTGCAGTGTACCAGATTGGGATTTGCGCACTGACTGGAACCCAACAACTATTGGCTTATGCGCACACAAAAGTGTACCAGATTGGGATTTGCGCACTGACTGGAACTCACCACTCGTATGCGCACGGACAAATTCGAGTGTACCAGATTGGGATTTGCGCACTGACTGGAACATCAATGGGAACACTGTGCGAAGTCGATTTAGTGTACCAGATTGGGATTTGCGCACTGACTGGAACTATAGCTGTTTACTGATGCTGGCAATTTGGAGTGTACCAGATTGGGATTTGCGCACTGACTGGAACCCTTGGCTCCTTTGCATTCGTAAAAGAAGCAGTGTACCAGATTGGGATTTGCGCACTGACTGGAACTAGTGCGTAGTCCGATTGAATGCCCAACTTAGTGTACCAGATTGGGATTTGCGCACTGACTGGAACTCGGGTGACTTGTTCAACAAGGGGCGTGCCAGTGTACCAGATTGGGATTTGCGCACTGACTGGAACGTAAAAAGCAGAACGAACGCTTGCGCGCCAAGTGTACCAGATTGGGATTTGCGCACTGACTGGAACTTGCAGATATGGCGCAAATATGCACAGAAGAGTGTACCAGATTGGGATTTGCGCACTGACTGGAACGGATGCTTACGGCTATCACCCAGACAACGTAGTGTACCAGATTGGGATTTGCGCACTGACTGGAACCCGTTGTATATGTCGATGGCATACGATTCAAGTGTACCAGATTGGGATTTGCGCACTGACTGGAACAGGCGATACCATGAAGCTAACTTACAACGGAGTGTACCAGATTGGGATTTGTAAAGTGGTCCCCTCCGTCAAGACAATCCTTCATCGAATTTAAGATGGTCGCCTGATGTTTGCAGCGGGACGACGCTGCCTCGTTTTTTTAGTTTAATTTCTAATTGGGTTTCAGTCGCGAAGTCAAATCGCGTGATCTCGTCACATCCAAAATCACGTCAAATCCAGAACCAGGTCAAACTCTGTGATCACGTCAATTTTAATCAGTCCTGCGTTTGTCCCTCATCGCGATTGCGCGTCAGATTGTGGTGTCTATTTTTAAATCTGTTTTAGCTGTCGCCGCGTACTTATCCACAATCTTTGCCCCGCCGCCTTGTCCTGTGCGATAGACTTGGTCTGGGGTGAGGTAACCCAGTGATTGATGGGTTCTTTCGACGTTGTAAAAATCAAAGTATTCCGTCAATCCAATCAATAGTTCGGGTAGCGTGGCGTAACCTTTCAAATAAACATCTTCGTGTTTAACACTGCGCCATAATCTTTCAACAAAGATGTTGTCCAGTGCGCGTCCGCGTCCGTCCATGCTGATAGTAATTTCCTTTTCTAACAACACCTTGGTAAAAGCCGCGCTGGTAAACTGGCTGCCTTGGTCGCTGTTAAATATGTCAGGCGTGCCGTGGTTTTGTAAGGCTTGTTGTAAACAATCGACACAAAAGTCGCTGTCCATGGTGTTGGATAATCGCCATGCCAACACTTTGCGTGAATACCAATCAATCACCGCCACCAAATAGACAAACCCCCGCGCCAAACGAATGTAGGTGATGTCAGTACTCCACACCTGATTGGGGCGCACAACGGCTACGCCGCGTAGCAAATACGGGTAAATTTTATGCTGCGGATGCGGGCGACTGGTGGCAGGACCAGGTGCCATGCCCGCCAAACCTAGCGTTGCCATCAATCGCTGCACCCGCTTGCGGCTGATCAGATGCCCTAAATCGCGCAAATAACGCACCATTTTGCGGCTACCGAAAAACGGATGGCGGGTGTATTCGGCATCAATCAAGGTTAACAGGGCGATTTCGGTTTCATCAGGTTGCTTTGCCACGGGCTGCTGGGCGTAAATGCTGCTGCGATTCACCGCCGCCAAATCGCACTGTCGCAGCACCGCCAAAGGTTCCTCGCGGCTCACCCACGTTTTGCGTGTCGCTACGGGCACATCCCAGACTTTTTTTTAAGCCAATCCAGCTCCATCTTGAGCCGCCCAATTTCAGCATACAACCGCTCCGAACTGCTCGCCTCATCCACA
>JBASWK010000074.1:0-58643 GCA_049276435.1 Gallionella sp.
GCCTTCACCCCGCGCTTGACCTCAAATAAACTTGCCGCCTGCGTCTGCAATTCACGCTGAAACAACCCCACCTGCGTCGGGTGAACCCCATGCGCCTGACCGATCTCATTCACCGTCTTCGCGCCCCCCACCGCCTCAAGAGCCACCTTCGCCTTAAACGAACCCGTAAATTGCTTACGCTTACTTTCACTCATTATCTACCCCTTTTTTATCGCAGGAGACTATCTTAAATCAGTGTCTGGAAAGTGGGGTCCACTATACTTGGCATTCATGCGGGCAAACTCGACTAGTTTACAAAGTTACACCCCACCCCAGCTTTCCAGTAACTTCACATGTATTCCCCCAAACCCACCGTTACTCATCACTAAAATATGGTCACCTGCGTGGGCAAATTGGGTGATTTTTTTGATGAGTTGCGATAAGTCGGTTTCGACGATGGCTTTGTCACCCAAAGGGGCGAGTGCGCCGTGGGCATCCCAACCCAAGCCGCCTGCATAGCAAAACACCTGATCCGCTGCGTACAAGCTATCGGGGAGCGCGTCTTTCATTACGCCTAGCTTCATGGTTGTGGAGCGCGGCTCTAGCACCGCCAAGATGCGCGCGTTGCCGACTTTGTGGCGTAAGCCTGCTAGCGTCGTGGCGATGGCGGTGGGGTGATGGGCGAAATCGTCATACACCGTGATGTTATTGACCACGCCGCGCACTTCCATGCGACGTTTGACGTTTTTAAATTCGGTCAATGCTGCCAAGCCATGCGCTACGGGTACGCCGACATGACGTGCGGTGGCTAAGGCGGCGAGGGCGTTTTGGCGATTGTGTTCGCCTAATAAGTCCCAGTGCAATTCACCCTGCACCACACCTGCCAAACGCACGACGTTGTCCGCGTCTATGTCCCAACCCGCTGCGTTGCCAAAATGTTCCACGGGTGTCCAGCAACCGCGCGCCAATACCGTGTCCAATGCGTCAGAGCGAGCGTTGCTGACGATTAAGCCTGTGCCAGGCACAGTGCGCACCAGATGGTGAAATTGGGTTTCAATGGCGGCTAAGTCCGCAAAAATATCGGCATGGTCAAATTCCAAATTATTTAGAATCGCGGTGCGCGGGCGATAGTGGACAAATTTAGAACGTTTATCGAAAAAGGCGGTGTCGTATTCGTCGGCTTCAATCACAAAAAAGCCGCCTTCACCTTGTGCAACACACCCTCCCTCACATGCACCCTCACCCCCTACCCCTACCCCTACCCCTACCCCTCTCCCGCTTGCGGGCGAGGGGGGGTTATTGGAGGGGAGTGTAGGGAGTCGGGCGGAAACATGGAAGTTTTCAGGCACGCCGCCGATTAAGAATCCAGGGTATAGCCCTGCGTATTCCAAAATCCACGCTAACATCGCGCTGGTGGTGGTTTTGCCGTGCGTGCCTGCAACCGCGAGTACCCATTTGTCATGCAAGATGGTTTCCGCCAACCATTGCGGACCCGAAATATAGGGCAAATTGCGATTCAAAATTGCTTCTACCAGCGGATTGCCGCGAGACACTACATTGCCAATTACAAATACATCGGGGTTTAAGTCTAGCTGCGACACATCAAAACCTTGAATCAGCTCTATGCCTTGGGTTTCGAGTTGGGTGCTCATCGGTGGGTAAACATTGGTATCGCAGCCCGTGACCCGATAGCCCGCTTGTTTTGCCAACGCCGCAATCCCGCCCATAAACGTGCCGCAGATGCCCAGAATGTGTATGTGTTTGTTCATTACTTATGCTCTAAAAATAAAAAATACCGCGCCCATCAAACACAGCGCGGCATACCGTTGGTAGGGTGGATAAGCGTAGCGCATCCACATTGTCATCGTTAAATCTGATTTGTTCGGATTTCGTCATTCCTGCGGCGGCAGGAATCCAGTTAAATCAAAGAGCTGGATCCCCGCTTTCGCGGGGATGACGACTAATTAAGTCTCTTCAGTCACCATCTTGATCGCCCCACACGGGCATTCTGCCACGCACAGCCCGCAGCCTTTGCAGTAGTCGTAATTGAACTGAAAGCCTTTGCCCGCGCCGAGTTTAATCACCGCATTGTCGGGACACACGCCATAGCAGTTGTCGCATTCAAAGCAATTGCCGCACGACAAACAGCGACGCGCTTCAAACAGGGCGTTGCTTTCATCCAAGCCACCTTGCACTTCGTCAAAGCTGGTTTGGCGGCGGATAATGTCCAGCATCGGGCGCACGGTTTTGTCGGCATCGGAATAATACCAAGGGTTGAGTTTGCCAAAATCTGCCAGTTCATGTTTGGGCGCGGGTTCATAGGTCGCGCCGTTCAACCATGCGTCAATGTGACGCGCTGCCTTTTTGCCATGCCCCACCGCGACCGTGACGGTGCGTTCGGATGGCACCATATCGCCGCCCGCAAAAATGCCCGCATGACCCGTCATCATATTGCTTGATACTTGCACCGTGCCATTTTTGATTTCCAGTCCTGACACGCCCGCCAAGAGCGATAAATCGACATCTTGCCCCAATGCCAACACCAGCGAATCGGCCGCCATGGTTTCAAATTCGCCCGTCGGCTGCGGCACGCCCTTGTCGTCCAGCAGCATTTTTTCCACGGTGAGACTGCCTTCGTCCGCCTGGGTGATGGTGGACAACCACTTAATCATCACGCCTTCTTGCAAGGCTTCTTCCACCTCAAAATCATGCGCGGGCATTTTTTCGCGGGTGCGGCGATAGACAATAATCGCTTCGGTCGCACCCAGTCGTTTCGCTGTGCGCGCCACGTCAATCGCGGTATTGCCGCCGCCATACACCACCACGCGCCGCCCCAGCATGGGCTGGTCTTCCCCTTCCATGGAGCGCAGCACCGACACGGCATCGACGATATGCGCCGCATCACCCGATGGAATGTAAGTTCGCTTGGCGATATGCGCGCCAACCGCCAAGAAAGCCGCATCGAAGTTGCCTTGTTTCATGCTGTCTTCGATATTGTCCAGTTTGGCATTCAGCGTCAGCTTCACCCCCAGATTGAGGATGCGCTGCACTTCGGCATCCAGCACCTCACGTGGCAAGCGATACTTAGGGATACCAAAACGCATCATGCCGCCCGCCAACGGGCCTGCTTCTTGGATCACTACCTGATGCCCCAAGCGCGCCAAATGATACGCAGCGGAAAGACCCGAAGGCCCCGCACCCACGACCAGCACACGTTTGCCTGTAGATGCAGCGGGCGCGTCAAACTGCCAGCCGCGCTTAATGGCTTCATCACCCAAAAAGCGTTCGACTGAGTTAATTCCAACCGATTCATCGAGTTGACCGCGATTGCACGCGCCTTCGCAAGGGTGATAACACACCCGCCCCATCACGGCGGGCAGCGGATTATTTTCCACCAAGGATCGCCACGCTTGCTCGTAATCACCCGATTCGGCATGAAACAGCCAGCCCTGAATGTTTTCACCCGCAGGGCAGGCGTGGTTGCAAGGCGGTAATCTATCCAAATACACAGGGCGAGCGGTGCGCCAAGTGCCTGTTAAGTTAGCTAAAGAGGTGCCAGGTTTCAGCGTAATGGCAAAAGGTTTGCTTTGCATTATGCAACCTCCTCTTGGTCTAACAAGCCATATTTGCGGATATTGCGGTCAGCGATGGCTTGGATGCGCGCCACCGTTTCGGGATGCGCCTGTTTGCCGAAAAGATGGGCGAAACGCTTTTGGGGCTGCATATATTCTTCCACGGGGATTTTGTGGCGTATTTTCAGCACCCCTGAGACTTCGCCGTGTTCCGCTTCAAAGACGGGGAATAATCCCGATTCCTTGGCGTAGCGCGCCATGCGGATGGTGTCGTGCGAAGCCGTTCCCCAGCCCAGCGGACACGGCACAAACAAATGGATGTAGCGCGCACCACGGATGTTCATGGCTTTTCGTACTTTGTATTCCAAGTCGCGCAAATCGGCGACCGTTGCCGTGGCGACATAAGGAATGCCGTGCGCCATAGCGATTTCAGGCAGATTTTTGCCTTGACCAAAGGCATTGCCAGGTTCCGCCCCGACAGGCATGGTGGTTGCCGTGCGCGCCGCAGGGGGCGTGGCAGAAGAACGCTGCACGCCTGTGTTCATATAGGCTTGATTGTCGTAGCAGATATACAGCACATCGTCGTTGCGCTCGAACATGCCCGACAAGCAGCCAAACCCAATATCGGTCGTGCCGCCATCACCGCCTTGCGCCACCACGCGCACCTCATGTTTGCCCTTGACCTTCATCGCCGCCGCAATGCCCGTCGCCACCGCTGGCGCATTGCCAAACAGCGAATGGATCCACGGCACTTGCCAAGAAGATTCAGGATACGGCGTGGAAAACACCTCCAGACAACCCGTGGCATTCGCCGCGATCAACTGCCCATGACTTTCCGCCATCGCCGCATCAATCGCATAACGCGCCCCCAATGCCTCGCCGCACCCTTGGCAGGCACGATGCCCAGAATTGATGGAATTGTTGCGTGACTGACCCGATTGCACGCTGTGTTCTTCAGGCGTAAGTAAGCGATTGCCCACCGTGTAAGTGCCTGTTTGGTAAAACTTAACGGGTTGAAAACTCATGGTGTTCTCCTAGCGTAGGTTGCGAGGTGTTGCGCTTTTGCGTAGTTTTGCTTGAGCGCAAGTTTAGGCAGATTTTCTTATACATAGAACCCCCCAGTAACAAGGAAGTGCAAAAAAGAAAGCGATTGATTGCCCGACAAAAAAGAAGGCTGATACTCCAAGTGCCGCAGACAGTGAAAACACAATGGACGCTGACACCCTCGAACGCGAGAGTATCGAAAAGTATGAAAATGCTAATGCAATAGACATAAGAGGGGCGAATGCAAGCCAAACGAACATAGGACGCACAGAATTTTCCGCAGAAATAAAATATGCAAAGGAGCGGATTGCGAACTCAGCAACGGGAGTATTTGATGGGATTTCCACGAATAAAAGGGGATACCACACGGCTAATACAATAGCAGCTGATAATAACGAAAGTAAGCCTGCTACTTTACTTGGAGTATGCCAGAACTTCATAACTACTTAACCAAACTTCACCAACACGACCCCTTGGTCATGCAGGTTACCTTCGACGATGCTTTTAGGGGTAAGTAAGCGATTGCCTACCGTGTAAGTGCCTGTTTGGTAAAACTTAACGGATTGAAAACTCATGGTGATCTCCTAGCGTAGGTTGCGAGGTGTTGCGCTTTTGCGCAGGGTTAAGCCATTTTTTTAAAACCTCGGTCTTGAGATTTGAGGATTTTGGCGTGCCAACCCCTGCTGACAGTGGGTAATCCTGTACGACTCCCGTTCTTTGATAACCGCGCCTTAAGTAAAAGGAAATAAGTTCACTTCTTGATGACACGACGACCAAGATGAATTTCTCGGCATCAAAATGTTCTTTTGCATATCTTTCGGCATGAGCGAGTAGTTGTTTTCCAGCTCCAGCACCTTGCAATTTTGGATGAACGGCAAGCATTCCGATATGGCTATAATTTCCGTCTTTTTCAACATGGACGCAAGCCACAATTTCTGAGCCTTTGAGACCAACAAGAACAACGGAATCTGGCTTTGACATAACTTCCGCAACTTGATCGCCACTTGTCCTGTTTCCTGACACTAAATCGGATTCATGAGTCCAGCCAGCTCTGCCTGTTTCTGGGCGATATGCGTTGTTGACGAGTTGCGCTATTGCCTCGGCATCAGCTTTATTGGCGGTGCGGAATGTATCCATCTTCATGAGCAGCTTTGAGTTAGGGAGTTTCTTCATTTCGGCAACTCCTGAAATTGTGGCAGGTTGTCGGTAATATCGTGCCACGAAGCCTTGCTGCCCACGAAAGCATGAAGCATTGGCTTTACATTTGGGTCGTCGTCAAGAGCACCTAGCGGCAAGCCAAATACTAAAGGGTTTTGATCGAAGCGACTCAGAAGCGGTGAACCGCATACACGACAAAACCCACGATGATTGCCAAGTGAGGACTCAAAATATGTGACGAGTTCTTCGCCCTGCACCCACTTGAAATCGGTGGCATTCACGCTGGCTCGACTACGGAACGCGGCACCATGTGCTTTGCGGCACATTGAACAATGACAGTTTAGCGCGCCAGTTAACTCGCCAGAAATTTCGTATTTAACGCCTCCGCAGAGGCAACTGCCATGAAGCATTTTGATCTCCTAACCAAACTTCGCCGACACGATCCCTTTGTCATGCAGGATATTTTCGGCAATGCCTTCGGACGTAAGTAAGCGATTGCCTACCGTGTACGTGCCTGTTTGGTAAAACTTAACGGGTTGAAAACTCATGGTGATCTCCTAACGTAAAGTTGCGTGGTGTTGCGCTTTTGCGCAGGGTTAGAGCTTTTGATTGTGAACGTCTGTACAACTTTCATAAGCAGTTAACCCATCTTTTAACCAAAAATATTCAATGCAGTTTGGTTTGCCATCAACGGCTCGCTTTCTAATATCTACTGAATCCAGAGCTTCCATAAATGAAACCATTCCAGATTCGTCGCGATAAATGACAGACAAAGGTAGTGGCGAGAACGCAAGTTGTAATACATAACATCAAACAACGGCGACGATTAAAACCAAAACGTTAATTTGTCTATTGATGCGCATATTTGGTGAAAGCTTTAACGTTAAGTTGGTAGCCTTAATGCAGGGTTAAGCCTTTGCATGGGATTTTCTATGCCTGACTCAGTCGCCATGTGGCTGCATCAAGCTCACCAGCAGAGAAGAGGGGCTTGAACTGCGATTCCAGCATGATTGATTCCATGGTTAGATCCTTTCGTCCGAGCTTGACTACAGCCTTAAACCCATCTTGAATGTCGCCAGACTTGATTAGCTTCCGCGCCAACCCTAGCGCGCCTTGTTCGTCAAGCATCTGTTCAAAACGAGTCGGGTGGTAACCCAAGTCATGTGATTGACGAATAGAGTCTCTCAAACGCGCAGAGAACTCAAACTCTAGTTTCTTTGTAGTCATAGCGATTCCCTTTCAATGGTAATCTAACCAAATTTCGCCGACACAATCCCTTTGTCATGCAGGATATTTTCGGCGATGTCTTGCACGCTGCTCGCATTGGAGGTAAGCAAGCGATTGCCCACCATCTAAGTGACTGTTTGGTAAAACTTAATGGATTGAAAACTCATGGCGATCTCCTAATTGTGTGCGTCGAGTCACTTTTTGACAGGAGCCACAGTAATTACTTTAACATTGAGTAATTCAGCGAGTTGTTGTAAAGGCGGAGTGATTTTTCGTGAAGTTACTAGAACAGAATATCCATTTGGAATTTTATTATTAGCTTTTAATTCAGCTCGAAGTAATGCTTGATATTTAATGCACTGGTATATCCCACGCTCAATATCAGCATCGTTGGAAATTTCGCTCTTGATTTCCACTGCTATACATCCATCATCGTGCTGAAACATCACATCCACCCGATCAGCTGATGCGTATAGCCACTCAGTTTCTCCAACGTGAAATGGTATCCTACTTTTTAAAATATGAGGATTTTGAGCTACCCACTCTTTAAGCAACCGATGCTGTTCACTTTCTGGCTCGTCTGACCAGCCACCTTTGGGGGAGCTTTTTATGGGTATTTTATTGATTGTTTGCAACGCAGGAATATTGCCTTCTAGAGGCTTGAGTCCCCAAAGCTTCAAAAGCTCTTGCCATCCTTTGTATTCCCAAACATCCTTCATCGTCTCTTCAGCCATTGCTTTTAGTTGCTCAGAAGATAACTTTTTATTTGGGTCGTTGCCCAAGTAAGTTCCAACGTAATAGTCACATCCACAGCCAGGTATTCCTGACCTAGCATTTACAACTAGAGCATTCAAAGGCGGAATTTTTACCCCAATTTCTTGCTCAACTTCCAATAAAGCATCACCAATTGCACCAGCGGGATGTCCATATACAACCACATTCACATGGTGACCTAAACGCCTGCGTTGTATCTCTTCATCTAATTGTCCATAAGTGATTTTTTTTCGTTTTCTGCACACCACACGAGCAATGGCAACATGTTGCAAGCCGTCTTTTCTGTCCATCTAGCACCACAAAGAGCATCAGGCAATGACATAAATATTCTCCAAAAATTAACCAAACTTCGCCGACACAATCCCCTTGTCATGCAGGATATTTTCGGCAATCGGGCCTGAGCGGCGGGTTTTGCGTTCGCGTTCTAGTTGTTTATTGACCGCATCCCAATCCAAGTCTAGGAATGTCACAGGCGACAAAGCTTCTTGCTCAGCTTGCAGGAACAGCTGGTGCAACGAGGCTTTGGGGATGGGGCGACCGCCTAGTCCTGCAATCGCGGTAAAGCCTTTTAGTCCTGTGCCTGTGACCGCCATGCGCACATCGGTGGCGACAATGCCGCCCATGCCCACAGCGAGACTTTTTTCCAGCACCAAAAAGCGTTTGCAATGGATCAGTGCGGCGCGTACTTGTTCAAGCGGGAAAGGGCGGTAGCTGATAATGCCCAGCACGCCGATTTTATGCCCCGCGTCGCGCATCTCATCGACCGTGTCTTTGATCGTGCCCAGCACCGAACCCATGGCGATAATGATGGTGTCGGCATCCTCGCTGCGATAGGTGCGGATCAGCCCACCGCTGTCGCGCCCAAATTGCTGTTTGAATTCGGCGGCGAGTTGCGGAATGCGTTCTATGGCTTGCATCTGTTTGGCGTGCGCGAGATAACGCACTTCCATAAAGGCTTCGGGACCTACCATCGCGCCGATGGAAACGGGGTCGGCGGGATCCAACACCTGACGCGGCTCGAATGGCGGCAAGTAAGCATCGACCTGTTCTTGTGACGGAATATCGACCCGCTCAAAGGCGTGGGTCAGGATAAAACCATCCATGCACACCATAATCGGCATGGACAGTTCTTCAGCCAGTCGAAACGCTTGGATATGTAAATCGACCGCTTCTTGATTGGTTTCGGCAAACAACTGCATCCAGCCCGAATCACGCTGCGAGAGCGAATCGGAGTGGTCGTTCCAAATGTTAATCGGTGCGCCGATGGCGCGATTGGCGACCGTCATCACAATGGGCAAGCCCAAGCCCGACGCGTTGTAAACGGCTTCCACCATAAACAGCAAGCCTTGCGACGCGGTGGCGGTATAGGCGCGCGCGCCCGCTGCCGATGCACCAATGGCGACCGACATGGCGGCAAATTCGCTTTCGACATTGATAAATTCGCAGGGGGTGAGATTCCCTGATTTGACCATTTCGCCCAGTGCTTCGACGATATGGGTTTGCGGTGAGATGGGGTAGGCACAGATGACTTCGGGGCGACACAGCGCGATGGATTCTGCCACCGCTTTTGAACCTTCAGTTTGCTTAAGCATCGGCATTCTCCATCATCTTTTTGACAAGTAGATAGGCTTCCGTTGCCGCCGCGATATTGCCTGCGGCGACCTTGCCAGAAAACTTTTCGTTGATGGCTTTGACCACCGATTCCAACTGGATAATGTTTGATAGTGCGGCGAAGCCTGCCAGCAACGGCACGTTGGGGATGGGACGACCGACGTGTTTGAGACCGAGTTCCGTGGCGGGCAAGGTGCAAAACCGCTCGGCGCGGCGTTGCTTGAGTAAATCGCCCAAGCCCAGCTCTTCAAAACTATGGCGCGAGTTCAGCAGCACATAACCATCCAATTTCAAACCCGCAAACACGTCAATCTGATGGAGCAACGTGGGATCCTGAATGATGATGGCATCAGGCTGCATAATCGGTTCTCGCAGCCGTATCTCCTTATCGGCGATGCGGCAGAACGCCACCACAGGCGCGCCCGTGCGCTCGGAACCAAAGCTGGGAAAGGCCTGCGCATGACGACCTTCCTCAAATGCCGCAACGGACAACATCTCGGCAGCGGTAACTACCCCTTGTCCGCCACGCCCATGAACTCGTATCTGAAACATTGTTCGCTCCCTTGATTGATTGCCGCAGGATTCTACGCCTAATCAGGCATGGCGTTTATTTCACCGCCAATAATTCCACATCAAACACCAGCGTCGCATTCGGAGGAATCACGCCGCCCGCGCCGCGTTTGCCATAGCCCATGTCAGCAGGAATAATCAGCGTGCGTTGACCGCCGATTTTCATACCGACCACGCCTTCATCCCAACCGCGAATGACCATGCCCGCGCCCAGCGAGAATTCAAATGGCTCATTGCGGTCACGTGAACTATCAAACTTTTTGCCTTTGTGTTCAGGTGCCGCTTCGTCATACAACCAGCCTGTGTAATGCACAGAAACATTTTTGCCTGATACAGCTTCTGTGCCAGTACCTTGTTTAATATCATTTTTAATCAATTGTGCCATGCTGCTTTTCTCCGTAGTAGTAATCGTCGTGGTGGTGGTGGTCGTCGTCGTGGGTTGAGTCGGTGCCGCTTGTTCCGTATCCGTACAAGCTGAAGTGGTCAAAACAGTCGCAGCGAGTAAGGCTGCTAAAGGAAGTTTATTGTTTATCATACCGTTACTTTCGTTTATCAAGGATGTTGTAGATTAAGTTGCGCGTAGCGACCAGGTTCGCCCTGTTGCTCAAGAGCGGGGTTTAAAGCGTTGATCAGCAAGGCATCGCAGGGCAGGTTCAGTGCATCTTGCACTTTCAGCACCGCAAACGCACTGTCCACTGCCCAATTTTAGCCCAAAACCAAGCTTCATTCGCGATTCTAAGCCGATTTTGGGGTCAAGTAATGTGCGGAAAACGACGGTAAACGTAGGTGCGAATTCATTCGCACGGTTTTGGGGGCAGGAAAAAATTAAAAGCGTGCGAATAAATTCGCACCTACGAAACCCGCGTAGAGCGACAATAAGTGAAGTACTTGTGCCGAAGGGTTGAGCGCAAAACGTCGTCACATACGGCGCAATAACGATTGCGGGCTATGTCAAATTGCGGAGGGTCAAGGTTTTAACGGGCGGCTTCATCTACCCAATTTTCCAGCAACAATCCTGGCACGCGCTCAAATTCGCGCAGGTTATTGGTCACTAAAGTTAAGCCCAAGCTGCGCGCATGCGCCGCGATATGCAGATCGTTAACCCCTATCGTTTGACCTGCTTTCTCCAGCGTGGCGCGGATATTGCCGTATTGCCACGCTGCTGTGTCATCGTAGGGCAGCACGGTTAAGCGGCTGACAAAATCTTCAACAATCGCCATATTGCGTGCCACATCACGGCTTTTTTCCGCACCGTGGATCAGTTCCGCCAAGGTGATGCTAGAAATTGCCATGCGCCCATGTTGTTGATTAAAAATCGCTAACACCGACAACGGGCGTTGCTTAATGACATAAATGACGATATTAGTATCCAGTAAATACTTCAGCATCACCGCCTCTTAAAAAGACTCGCGTTCAGGCTGCGACTGATCGGCACGCGTCGCCATAAAATCCTCAGTGGGTTGTGCCGCGTTTAGAAAAAAGCTATCCCACGCCGCATGAGCAGGGGCGATCACTCGCTCCTGCCCCACGATACGCACCTCGACTTTTTTGACCGAATCAGGAAAACGCATCTCCACAGGCAAGCGCACCGCCTGCGTGCGGTTGTTGATAAAAACGGTGCTGAGGGTCATGGTTCGCTCCTTAGTTGCAATATACACAGACTATATACATTGCCGATTTTGGGGTCAAGTAATGTGCGGAAAACGACGGTAAACGTAGGTGAGAATTCATTCGCACGGTTTTGGGGGCAGGAAAAAATTAAACGCGTGCGAATAAATTCGCACCTACGAAACCCGCGTAGAGCGACAATAAGTGAAGTACTTGCGCCAAAGGGTTGATTGCAAAATGTCGTCACATACGGCGCAATAACGATTGCGCCCTAGCGCGCTGTTTCCAGCAAGGCGCGTGATTTTTTCAGTTGGGGCAACGCCGTTTGAATGTCCGCCAAAGTCGTTTTGTCCAGCCATTGAGCACGATCCGCCGTGTAATTACCCCAGCCGATTTTGCTTTGCTGCAAAAAATTCACCATGCCGACTGCGCCCAATCCTTGCGTTAAAACCTCAATCCCTGCCCGTCTAATTTCATTGGGAGTCATATTTTGTGTATTCATTTAGATCACCAAGATTACCGACAGACCTCAACCAAACCATGCTGCGACAACACCTCATCCATCGTCCACGGGCAGTTTTCAGGAAAATCCGCCGTCCCCATTTCTTTGATCGCCAGCGTCACCGCATCCGCCCACACCGCCGCTTGCCACGCTTCATCCGCGAGTTTTACTTTCAAACTGGGGACTTGTTTCAGGTGAAAGTCCAAGGCTTTACGCTGTTCCCGTATCGTCCGCTCCCAACTGACACCACGCCGTTCGGGTTGAAATTGCCATTTCAGCAAATGCGCTATCAACACCGCCATACGGCTGGCAAGTTCACGTTGTTCACTTTTTCCCACGTCTTCAATCTCCTCGGCGAGGTGTTCAATATCCAGCAAATCAAATTGTTTATGGCGAATCAGCCACGCCTGCTTATTCGCCCAAGCAACAATGTCTGTTTCATAACTCACGGTAGTCATTTTTTACTCCTATGTTTTTTGGTTTGCAACTCATTAACGATAACTCTGGTTTTATGTTCGGCGCATTAAAACAAGAACTATTGTTGAAGAATAAACCCTCTGTCACGCCATCTTGCTCTCACAAACGAATCAAACTGCACCAAACCACCAAGCTCTAAGTGATCGGCGTGATCGGTAACAATCACTTGAGGACGTAATCCTGAAATGCGCTCTGTTTCATCGCAGAAACGAATAATTTCGTTGTACATCTTGTTCACAGCGAGCAAGTCATCATCCACTTTGTCTTTTCGTCCCAATAGCTTCGGGTCAAATTTTGCGTCAACATCATTTCGATAGTTTGGAAAATAAACCTGCGTGGGCTGGTCGAGAAAGAGAATTGGCGGAATTTTGCACCCGTTTTTTGAATTGACACTAAATACCCTATGCAGCGCAAGAAATAAGGTAAGGTGACAATAAAGCCAATTCGCGCCGCTTCCCATTGCGCGTAGAAAAATCTTTTTACCCTCACGCTCATGCCAAAGATCAAAGGAATCCAGTGCAAATTTTAGGTTAATAGGACGATACGATTCTTCAAAGTCAAAATGCTGACTGATTTCTCGCATCGCATCTTCAATTTGACGATTGATGGCATCCAACTTTTTATCCATATCGTACACACCTAGTTTGCTTGACAATTCTTTGCCCTCTTTTGCCAAAACCTCTTTTTTCAACTCCAGATCATTCTCTGTTCGTGAAATTAAAAGCTCAAGCATGGTTTCAAGACGCAACTTTTCTTTCATTGCAAGCTCTGGCATTGAACGATTTCTTCCCAACGCATCAATTTGCTTGTCTAATTCCTCCAAATGGTTTTGAACCACCTTGATCTTTTGTTTATCTTCATCAATCTCTTTCGTAAGGCGTTGTTCATCTGCAATAAATGATTCACGCATATAACTAGACTGTCGCAATTCCGCATTCAACCAATGAATCGCACCTGTTAATTTATTCACTTCATGTTCAATATGTCGGGTTTCTGAACGGCAAAACGGGCAAGTTGAAACTGCAATTTCAGCCGTTTGAGGGGTGTTTATTGAATTGACCGATTGTTGGAATTCTTCCGCAAAACGAACGGACGAAGAAAATGCCGAACGCTTTCTCTCTTTCAAGCGTAACTCCGCAGCCATACTTGATCTTTTTTGTTCAAGTTCTTGTCGCAAATTATTAAATTCATTGCTCAGCGCATCTACCCGTACAGCCACATTCGTAATCAGACTTAATGCCTTTTGTGGGTTTTTTACGATGTCTATACCCTTGCTATCAATTAACACCGTCCCGCTAATTGCCGAATATTCTTTAAGACAACTATCAATACGCTCAGAAAGCTGTTGTTTTTCTTGATTTTTCTTGGGGATAGCAAAATTAAGTCGTTTCAATTCTTGTTGAATCTCACTCTGACGGCGTGCCAGTAAAAAATACTCCTGGTCTGCCAAGCCCATGAATACTTTGAAATGATCTATCGCTTGCTCCCGCTTTTTTTGTTCATCAAAACGATAGAAAACCGCGTGCTTATTGGCGACTAGATTTTGATGTTGCAGCATGAAGGAAGTAAAACTACGCGCGGAAGGCGTGGAACTTTTTCGCTTTAAATAGGCTTCTGGTGCCGCACTCTCATCAACATTGTCAAGAATAACGCCGAAATACCGTCCCAGTTCCTTTTTAAAATTCTCTAAAGGAGAAAAATACTCCTTCGAGAAAAAGTCTGCGCAGATAAACTCGCACCCTTCCATCTCATCAGAAATAGGCAGTTCTTTCAAAAAACACTGTTTAGGTTCACTTTTTCGCGCAAGCACTAACCTTGTTGATTTAAATTCCAAAACGGTAAAATATACATCAGTTTGTTCGGTAATGACTCCCTCAGGGACGGTTTGATCGCTACTGCCAAAACAGTAATCAAAAATTTCAATAATGGCACTTTTCCCCGTGGAAGATTTGCCTGTTATGACATTCAACCCTCTAAAAAATTTAACCGCATGAATTTTTCCTGCTTTATCAAGCACCCCGATATATTTCACAAAGCAATTCATAGGTTTTTTACTCCCAATAGTCTATATACAGTTGGTACATCATACGGCTCTAAAAATTGTGCCAGTCGTTTTGCAGCCTTTATTTCATCGCGCAGCAAAGTATCTAATTGATCCATGGCTTCAACTTGAATTGATAGGTCATCGCATAAACTTAAACGTCCACAAGCGATTGAATTTTGCATGGCTAAATTGCTCACCTCGCGTAATTCTTGAACGCGTTGGGGTAAACCTGCGAGGCGTTCTCTTTCTGTACAGAAGGTTCTCATTGAGCTTGTGGCTATAGCCCTCACTAAAAAATTCTTAGCTGACGGATAAAGTACGATAGGCAATACCAAATACCCCAACAGAATACTTTTTTCTTTTTTGGGAAGCTCTCGAAAAAATGCTTCGATCACAGGCACAAGAAGCAAAGGGCTTCGCGTGAGCGTCATGTAGTGGTGAATCGCATTGTCTGTCATTACCATAGCCTCCAGAGAAAATCGTCTTCTGCATCCGCGAGGATATGGAAAACACCATTACGAAACTCAATCGGAATGTCTTCAAATCTGGCGAATTTTTGTGGGTATTCCCCCGTTCTATCGTCATAAAAACTCTTTGAAGCATCAATGACGTTGTTCTTAGTGACTGATCGCATCGCCTTACGATGGTTGGTTTTATGCGCACTCGATAAATTTCTGGCATAAACAGCATAGCTGTCATGCTCCACACAGTAGCTATTTAACTCTTCAAGAATGGTAGTGTTTGCCACGATGTAGTTGCTTATCGCCTCAGAAACCACTTCTGCATATTCAATCTCGCGCAATTTTTGGGCGAACTGTTTTTCGTTATGGACTTTTAACTCTTCAGGTAAGAAATGTAATTTTATTTTCGGGAATACGGTGGTTTGTTGGCGGTAAGCATTCGTTAGTACAGCAACTTTTGCACTGAATTCATCGTAAGTTATCTCCCATTCATCATGAATAGTCGCTGGATTCATTAGATAGCCCAATAGCCCTTCAAGAAAATCTCTTCGCTTGGCAGTCAAAATAGACTTGCCATACACATCAAGTATCGTTTCGCATAACTGCTGAATGTCTGGGGAGTCGCTCGAAATAGATATTTTGGCAATGACTTCCATCAGCTTTGTACTGTCTGACGCTAATACCTCTTTTTGAATAATTAAACTTTTTGAAGGCTTCGGTTTTTTTGTATTTTTCTCGAAACTGTTTTCAGACTCGTTTTTTATTTCTTTCAACAAGTCGAAGCGGGCTTGGGCGGTGAGTTCATTCCATTTAGACAACTTACTACTCTGACCAAACGATTGATTGGTTACCAAAACAAGATCGGCGTACTGACTAGAATCGAATTCTGGTTTCAACCAATTATTTAGGGTTTTCCAAAAGTTTAGATGACTATCGGTGAGTGGTTCGCTGTAAAACTTGATTTCTAGTTGCGATTCGCCAGACGTTGTTACGTCACCATATCGTTCAATCCATAATTTTTGACCTTGCCGAAGTTTAAAACACCGATCAAGCCCAATACAGATTTGGTAAATCGTGCCTGTGATGGATGATGTCGCATCATTAGACATTTTGTTGTTGTCACTCACAGACACCCTTTCTAAAAAGTCATAACTTGGGTTATATTTTCTCTCAACACTTCACCCGATAGCCGTACCCTTCTTTATCCTTTGCATTTTCACACGTTTTGCTTTTTTGCTCGAAGTTTTTGCAGTAATTGAAAGACACTCACAAATCCATTCACTTCTCACCCCGCTTGGCATTTTCCACAATAAAAACTAGCCCGTTGTCCTTGTTTGATATGCAGTATTTTCTCCCCACAAACGCGGCAAGGTTCGCCGTTTCTGCCATAGACCCAGTAGTTTTGTTGAAAATAACCCGCTTGTCCTGTCGCGCTGACGAAGTCGCGTAGGGTGCTGCCGCCTTGTTGGATGGATTCGGTGAGGGTGGCACGGATTTCTTCAACGAGACGGGCGCAGTCTGCCAAGGTGAGTTGTTTGGCGGGGCGTTGTGGGTGGATTTTGGCGCGAAATAGGGATTCATTGGCGTAGATGTTGCCCACGCCGACCACGAGGTGGTGATCCATGATGAGTTGTTTGATGGGGGTGTTGCGTTCGCGTGTGCCTTGGTAGAGGAAGTCGGCATCGAAGGCGGATTCTAACGGTTCAACGCCGAGTTTGGCGAGTAGCGGGTGAGTATGCACTTCGCCTGTGTGCCATAGCACTGCGCCAAAGCGGCGCGGGTCGCGTAGGCGCATTCGTTTTCCGTTGGTGAGAATCAGGTCAAAATGATCGTGCTTTTCGGGCGGGGTGTCGGTGAGCAGAATGCGCAAGCTACCTGACATGCCGAGGTGCAAAATCAGCGTGCCAGTGTCGCAGGTCAGCAGCAAATACTTGGCGCGGCGAGTGAGGCGATGAATGGTTTGTTGCGGCAAAATTTGCGCTAAATCGGTGGGGATTTCCCAGCGCAAACGCGGTTGGCGAATGATGACGGCGGCGATGGTTTCCCCTTCCAAATGCGGCGCAAGCCCACGCCGCGTGGTTTCAACTTCGGGTAATTCAGGCACGGCGACGCTTCCACCACAAATAGCCGCCCGTCCCCGCCAACAGCAGCGGCAGAATAATTAAAAAGCCTAAGCTGATGCTAATCAGTTGGGTTTCGCTAAGTGCTAATTTGCTGTCTTTGCTGGGGCGTGGGTTGAGGCTAATCAGCCGTTCGTCGCTGGACAGCCAGTTCAACATATTTAGCCCCAGTGTGACGTTGCCACCATTGCCCGCGAAGCTATTCGCCAAAAATTCGCCACTGCCCACCACCACCACGCGCTGATCGTGGTCGTTGACGCTGCGTTGCAAGGCGGCGGCAATCACCACGGGACCTTGGGTGTCGTTGCGTTTATCAAACTCAAATTTACCCAGCAAGGCGGTCTGGCTAACCCAACCACGCGGCGCGGCTTCGACCAAGGTTTTCCAACCTGCGGATTCATTCCACAACAACGGACGTGCCGACGGAAACGCGGTAATCAAATCAAAATTTTGGGTGATGGCGTGCGGCGTGTAGCCCGCGCCCAACGCCCACGTCACGGGGGCGCGCATTTCTTGCGCCGCTGGATCAACCACGATGCCGCTGGGCAAAATCAGCTCTAATTTTTCCGCCAAGCGTTCCAAGCCGTGCAAATTATCCGCATCCACCAACCACAACAAATTGCCGCCGTTTTCCACATAGCGCACCAGTTTATCCACCTCGCCCGCCATCAAATCCAATTGCGGGTGGGTGATGACTAACACGCTGATATTTTGTGGAATATCGGGCGCAATGGCTAAATTCAGGCTGGTGATTTTGAAGCCATTTTGTTTTAACTTCGCGCCAAAGGGATTGCCCAAATCAAAGTTTGCCGCGCCGTCTAATTTACGCTCGCCGTGTCCGTCCAGATACATCACGGTTTGATTCTTGCTGCGCGCCAGTCGCATCAGCGTGTTGGTCAATAACGGCTCATTCAACTTGGTTAAATGCTCGCTGCGCCCCGCGTATTCGATAATCATCTCGCCATTCAATTGAATATGCGCGGCGCGGGCTTTGTCGGCTTGTTTTTCGGGGTCGATAAAAGTGAGTTGGATGTCGGGTTTATAACGTTGATACAACGAAAAAAAGTCGCGGATGATTTTACGAATATCGCCCAAGCGCGCATCTTGCTCGGTGGCATAAACGGTCACCTTCACCACGCCCGTGAGATTATTCAGCACCTCTACACTGGCGGGTTCTAAGCTGTTCATCCCGACAAAGGTCACATCGCGCTCGACAGGATAACGATGGGCGAGATAGCCTAATCCGCTGACGATGGACAGTAATAACAAAACAAACAATAGCTTGCGTAAAATAATGAGCCATTGGCGAGGCATAAAGGGTTTCCTGTGAATGATGAGTGAAGCCTGATGGTCTTGGCTAAAAATACTTTGCGAGCCAAGCTGCGTCAGCAATGCTCATGTTGAGCGTAGGTATGACAAACTCGTCGCATTGTGCGGGAATAAGGCTGGTTTGTCGTGTTTTTTGTCCTGTCGGTGATGTGCGAATCGGTCGCCCCACATCAACCTGCTTGGCTGACGGCGAAGAATCATGGCACAAAATCAGGCGTATTTCCAGACTTAAGCGTAAGCCGTGTTGCACGGGGTGCGCATGGTTTGTGGGTTGAGAAATAAAAGTGCGGGGTACGTCATTGTCAGCACGAATTAAAGCGAAAATTCAGTAGAATGCGTCACCTCATTACTAAAAGGAGCTGTGTGCCATGAAAGTGCTGTCTTTATCTATCATTTGCCTCGTATTGTCAGGCTGTGCGACTTTAAATGAAAAAGAATGCCGTTCGGCGAATTGGTATCAATTGGGTATCCGAGACGGGCAGAGCGGTGATACAGAAGGTTTGCTGGATAAGCACCGCGAAGCTTGTAAAAAATATGCGGTTCAGCCTGAGGAGAATCAGTATTTTTCGGGGCGTAAGGAGGGACTGAAAGAATATTGTCGATACAACAATGCCTTCCGCTTAGGGCTGGATGGGGTCAGTTACAAGGGAACGTGTCCGATTGATGTTGATATGAAATTCCGTCGCTATAACGATGCGGCATTAGAAATTTCCCGTATCAATAGGCAAATCAATGAAGTGAATGGGAAAATTGCTAAAGAAGAACGTGAACTTGCTAAAGCGGATAATCGCAAAGATAGACGAGAATTGGCTGCGCTAAACAACAAACGTGACCGATTACGCAATGACTTGTTTATTCAGCAAAGAGAAGTGGATCGGCTGATGAATGAAGCGATTGCTTTGCAACGCTAGGGGCGCGTTTACTTTTCCCTCTTCTGCATAGGTATCTACACAACTTTAATTCCCTCTCCCGCTTGCGGGAGAAGGGAGCAAAGTAGGTCGGGTTACGCGATGATGCTGCTAACCCGACCTATGGATGATTGTGTTGTGAAAGTGAAAATTTTATGTTCCTTGTTTTTAAGGGCTTAAAAGTTGTGCAAATACCTATGCCTTTGCTGAAAGGGAAAAGATACGCTAGGCGGTTGTGGGCTTTTCAAAATTAACCCGCCAAACTTGTCCATCGTGACCAATATCCATACCATCGCAGTCGAGTCCAATGGCGAAGGGGCTTGGGGACGTTAATCCGTAGTGGTGTTTGAGCAGCGATTTTAAAATATGCGGCTCGGTGTTGAGTTTCGCCACTTCGTCGTCTTCTTGTTGTGCTAATTCGGCGGCGTTGGGGATCGCATAATGGGGCATTTGCACCCAGTGTATGCGCCCAAAGCCGCCGATGTAGCGGATGGCGTGTGGCAAGATGCGATAAAAGTGAAAATCGTGCATGTCGAAATAGGTTTTTGCTTCGGGGAAATAGCGCAAGTAGCGTTTGCCTGCTTCGCCTTTATCCTCAATACGTTGCGCATGTCCCAACAGCGTGACGCGACCTTGGGTTTGGATATGCGGATCGCGTTGATTGTGGCAAATTAAGCTGACGCGCGGGTCTTGTTGAATGTTGCGGGTATGTTCTGCCAAGGTGCTGATGAGGATAATTAAACTGCCATCGTGATCGACCAGATAAGGGGTGATGGAGCCAAAAGGAAAGCCGTCAAATTTTTGCGATAAGGTCGAGAGCGCGCCATAACGATGGGCGCGAAGCAGACAGCGGGCTTCATGGGCATGGTTCATTGGGTTTCCTAAGTGGGGTTATGCGGGTTGGGGGCGGAGAGTTTCAGGGCGGTTTGCGCCAAGCGACGACCCAGTGCCATACACAATTTCTTTTCGGCATCGCTGATCGGTTGGTCGTTGGTGATACTGGCAACGTGGCTCGCGCCATAAGGTGTGCCGCCGCTTTGCGTGGTCGCCAGTTCGGGTTCGGAATAGGGAAGTCCGACCATGACCATGCCATGATGTAGCAGCGGCAACATCATGGATAATAAGGTACTTTCTTGTCCGCCGTGCAAACTGCTGCTGGAGGTGAAGAGTGCGGCGGGCTTGCCAACCAAGCTGTGTTTCATCCACAAGCCACCCGTGCCATCCCAAAAGTATTTCATCGCGGCCGCCATATTGCCAAAGCGGGTTGGGCTGCCGAGTGCCAAACCGATGCAGGCTTCTAAATCGCCCAATTCAACATAGGGTGCACCGTCTGCGGGAATGTCGGATTCGACCGCTTGGCAAACCGTGGAAACTTTAGGAACGGTGCGAATACGGGCTTGTACGCCCGCGACTTGCTCCACGCCGCGTGCAATTAAGTGAGCCATTTGGCGCGTCGCACCGTGTTGGCTGTAATACAAAACAAGGATTTCTGGGGAACTCATGTTGGTTACCTGCAAATTAAAGAGGGACATGTCCCGAATTAAACGATCTGCGCATTTTATCGTTATCATGCGCACTATTAAGCACCTGTACCTAAATTTTCGGGTATTTTAAGCTGCTAGTCGCTAGTCGTTAGTTAATATGGGAAAGCTGCCCTCACTATATTTTTTTACAATATATTCAAATAGATGATAAAAACATTTCACTCCAGCAACTAAAAACTAACGACTAGCGACCAACAACTTAACACCCAATTACTTGTACACAATACCTTAATCCTAAGCTCAAACGAGCTTAGGATCGTGCCTTGAGGCACGCCACCCACTGCCATTACAGACTTTATAAATATGAAACAACCCCCCATTCTTCAACGCTTAAGAGCCAAAAAACGCAACCAGTCCCTGTTGATAGGGCTCACTTGGTACACAGCGGATACTTGGGCCGAAGTAAAATCGACGGCCACCGACCCTGAATGCTTCGAGAAATCTTTTGAAGCATGGAAGGCTATGGCAGTTTCATTTCGCCGAGAACTCCAGCGCACGGGGGTTCACGCCGTGGAATGTCAAATCATCCCGCACGTATTTGCAAAGTGGTGTGCGCTAAATAATCAAGAAAATAACTCAACGTCTAGATCCGAGTTTGTTTCGGTACAAATGAATGAAAAACGTGAGGGCAAGGCGGAAGAGAATTGAAAATTCAAAATGTAGCCATTGAAATGAGAAGGAGGGAGGATAAAACCTCGCATCCCTTGTTCGGAGAGACGGTTTTACCCTTCTCCCTTCCCTCTTTTCCCTTCTCAGCAAAGCGGGTGCTTGCAGCTCAGATCATGTAAGTTTATCTGTTTAAATCAAAAATTGGCGCGAATCAGGTCAAACATGGAGGTAGGTATGTTAGCCAAAATAAAGGAGTACAAAGAGCTGATCGGCATCATGGTCTTTTTTCTCGGCGGGGTGTTCTGGCTACAAAACACGTTCCCCAGCAAGAGCGAAATGCGGACTGAATTGATCTCTATTCGTTGTTTATTGGACAGCTATATGAAATTGACCCAGTTGCAGATTCTCAGTCAAGAGCAAGACAAACAGGTCAGCGAATTGCGCCAGAAATTGCTCGAAGTCCCCCCTGACAACACCAGCGGTGGACTCGCTATTTCACCCGCCATGCGGGCGGAGTTCGAGCAATTAAAGGTTGATTACACCACCAGCCGCAATCAACTGGGGCAAACAACCCGCGATATGGCAAAAATTCGGGATGAGTTAGCACGTGGCGTATGTGGGAAGGTGACACTATGAAGCACATGATCTTAGCGACTTTCACACTCGCCCTCGTCTGTAGTCACGCAAGTAGCGCGACGCTGAACGAACTCATCAATCAGAACATAGAGGATGCCACCAATGCGTATGACAAGATGCAATCGACTGCGCAGCAACCCGCCACGGCGGTTCAACTTTGGGTGCATATTCGGCACGACAACCAGCAAAATTTAGCGCAAGAAATTTTGGACAAAGTCGCAAAAACCGAATTTCAGCAACAAATCGTCGAGCAAAAACCCATCCAAAAAGTCGCAACGGCTCCCGCCAAGAGCCAGTTACGCTACTTCAAAAAACAAAACCGAGCACAAGCGCAGGAGCTATTTGACCTATTGCGCCAGCTCATTCCCACACTCGAACTCAGTGATGTATCGAGTCAATACGAAAAAGCGGGCTGGATTAGAGCAGGACATTTTGAGTTATGGATTTCACCTGATCTAACGCAGCTCCAACCTCAACCATAAACACCTGCAACGGCGAAGCAAGATCACCTCACTCACTTCCTAGGACTCAAGGTTCGGGGAAAATACACGATCTCACCTGGATGGGTCAGCCGATAAAGCTGGGCGGGGCGATTCGCCCCTGTGCGGACTTTTTCCACGGGTTCGAGCAAATCAGCAGCGAGAACGCGGGTGCGGAACGCGCTTTTTTCTAACGAGCGTTCCAGCACGATTTCATACCTGCGCTGTAAATCGCTGAGGGTAAATTCTTCAGGTAACAAAAACGCGGGCAGCGAGGTGTATTCGACTTTGTTGCGCAATCGTTGCACGGCGGCGGCAAGCAATTCGGCGTGATCGAACGCCAATGCAACCCCAACCTGCTGATTTTCCAACGCAAACCATGCCGCATGGGTATCTTGCCGCAAGGCTTCGGGTGCGGCAATCAAGGCGAAATACACATGCGTTGCCGACCAGCCGCGTGGATCGCGCAGCCCGCCTCCCCAACTGCCCACTTGTTCCAAATAAGGCGATTGCACGCCTGTTTTTTGCTGCAATTTGCGCCGCGCACAACTTGCCAAATCGACATCTTTTTCCACATCCACAAATCCCCCTGGCAACGCCCAACAATGGGGGAAGGGTTCATGCCGTCTGTCAGGGCGTTTCACTAACAACACCTGCAAGCGGTCTGCTAACACGGTAAAAATCACCACATCCACCGTGGTAATCGGGCAGGCGATGCGGGATAAATCAAAATCAGGATGCGGCATGGGCGACTTTCTAAATTTTGTTGCGACGGTGTTGACAGTGTACTTTAGTTAGTGGTACTGTGCAACCAACTTAGTGGCGTAGGGCAACTAAGTAATCATCTACGGAGGTTATCATGTTAGGCATACGCTTTATCAAATCGCAACCCACGACTTATTTGATCGAATACAAATCGGGCAAGGTGGCGCGCCAAGGCTTGGGACTGTCGTTTTTTTACTTTTCACCCACCACTACTTTGGCGGCGATTCCAGCGGGGAGTCGCAATGAATCGTTTATTTTTCAACAGGTAACCACGGATTTTCAAACCATTACCGTGCAAGGTCAGGTAGCGTATCGCATCAGCGAGCCGACCAAAGTGGCGGCGATGTTGAACTTCGCGCTCAAGGCGGATGGCAAAGGGTATGAATCCGACGAACCCGAAAAATTGCGTCAGCGCGTGTTGAGTGCGGTAGAGGTATTGTCACAAAAATTCATCAAAGCCATCGCCTTAAAAGAAGCGTTACTGGCTTCGGACAAATTGGCGGAGTACGTCACCCTCGCCTTGCACGACTATCCTGAAATCACCGAGTTGGGCATTGAGATTCAAGGCGTGTTGGTGTTGGCAATTAAACCCACGCCTGAAACTGCCCGCGCCTTGGAAGCCGAAGCGCGGGAAATGATTTTGCGCCAGTCGGATGAAGCGATTTTCGTGCGCCGCAATGCGGCGATTGAAAATGAACGCAGGATACGTCAAAGCGAGCTGGATACCGAAATTGCCGTGGAGCAGAAAAAACGCATGATACGCGAAACCCAGATGGAAGCCGAAGCCAGCATTCAGCGCAAAAAACAAGCCTTGCGCGATATGCAAATGGAGGCGGATGTTGTCCTGGAAGAAAAACGCAAAGCCTTGGTCGCGAAACAAGCCGAGAACACCAAAACCATCGCCGAGGCGGAAGCGCACCGCGTCGCAGCCGTGATGCAAGCCTTGGAAAAGGCCGACCCTCGCATTGTGCAAGCCTTGTCGGCGGCAGGAATGCAGCCCAATCAATTGATTGCACAGGCGTTTGTGGGGATCGCCGAGCGGGCGGACAAAATCGGGCAATTCAATATGTCGCCCGATTTATTGCAAACTTTGTTGAACGGAGAACAGGGCAATGGACGCTGACCGCAAAGTCATTTTGGTGACGCGCAAAACGCGGCTGGAAGAGTTGCTGATTCGCTTTCACACCTTGGCGCAGGCGAAGTTTTACATCGAACACCTTGGTGCTGATTTTGGCGATTATGTGCAAGAGCATGAGCACTATGCCGCCGCATTGCGCCATACCTTGGCAACGCTGGAAAGCTGGGGGCGTTATCAGCGCATCGACCGCAGTTTTTTGCCGAATTTTTTGTTCGCGCCCGATGACGTGGTGGTGGCATTGGGGCAGGATGGGCTGGTGGCAAACACCATCAAATATCTAGATGGGCAACCGCTGATCGGCGTGAATCCTGATCCTGCCCGCTATGACGGCGTGTTGCTGCCCTTCGCCCTGCCCGATTTAAAATCGGTCATTTCTGACACAGCCCACGGACGGCGCGGACACAAGGCAGTGTCGATGGCGAAAGCCACGCTGAGTGACCAGCAAGTGTTGTACGCGGTGAATGATTTGTTTATCGGTCCGAAATCGCACACCTCAGCGCGCTATACCTTACAGTTCGGCGAGCAGCAGGAGGTGCAATCTTCCAGCGGGGTGATTGTTTCGACGGGATTGGGTTCAACGGGTTGGTTGAAAAGCGTGGTGACAGGCTCGGTGGGCGTGGTGGCAAAGGTTTTGATGAAGAAATCGGTCAATTACGTCCATGAGCCTAGCCCATGGGACAGCGATTTTTTGCAGTTTGCCGTGCGCGAACCCTTTCCCAGCAAGGCTTCCACGACCGATTTGGTGTATGGCATCATCAACTCACACAAGCCGCTGACCCTGTCCTCGCTCATGCCCGAAAACGGTGTGATTTTCAGTGATGGCATCGAAGCGGACTTTTTGGATTTTAATGCGGGCGCGCAAGCCGTGATTGGTCTCGCGGAAAAACAAGGGCGGTTGGTGATTTAACATAGGGGGCAATAAGCGATACGCATTGCACCAACAATTTGATTGGCAAGGAATTTAATCAAAATAGCCGAACCAGAACCCATTTAAAATGGCACCTTACTCATTCAAAGTGCCTACGTCCCTGGTTTAAAAATCAACATCGTGCGAATAAATTTGCACCTACGTCCCTAGGGCTAATGGTAAAATCCCCATCCCTAGAGTAGGGGGCGTTGACTGTTGCAGATTCTATGTAGTCGAGTTGAATCTGTGTGGTTGAACGTGCAATCTCTAGGATATAAAATCAATTAACTTAGCACGGGGAATCATGAAAAAAGTATTTAAATTCAAAAAACAATATCAATTGTTCGCACTAGCACTATTGGCTTCGGCAGGGGCTGCACAGGCAACGGAAGGCGGCGGCTCAACATACCCCGCTGGCGTAGAAAATTTTATGGCAGGCGTAGCACCACCGCCAGGATTGCATTTTCTTGGCTACGGCAGTAGCTACGCATCCAACAAGGTCATGGACAATAGCGGAAATAACGCCAATGTGCCTGGCTTCAATGTTCAAGTCAATGCGGTCAGCTTGCGAGCCGCTTGGGTCTCCGCCCTATGAAATGCTCGGAGGCAGCCTAGCACTCCATACGATCATTCCCGTGGTGGATATTAGTCTCTCACTTGGTGGAGCAAGTCAGCACAAAACGGGATTGGGAGATGTCACCGTCGGTGCGGCTGTTGTGACGCATTATTCGCCAAAGTTGCACACTGTATTGGGTCTTGATTTTGTTCTACCTGTAGGGGGATACAATCAGGCTGACATGGTCAATATCGGGCGTAACTACCTGTCTACCCAGACAACGTACATACTCAGTTATCTTGATCCGACGGGCTTTAACGGCGATGTTAAGTTGACTTTCAATTTTAACCAAAAGAACAGTGCCACCCAATACACGTCGGGCGACGAAGTTTTCGCTGATTACTCGGCGGGTTATGGTTTCGGTAATGGCTGGACGGCGGGTGTAGGCGGGCATCTGAGGCAGCAGTTTAACGACGATGTAAAAAACGGGGTCACGGTAGCGAACAATAGAGCAAGTTCGTTCTCCATCCGACCTTCTGTCAAATATGACAATGGCAAGGGTTGGTTCATCACCGCCAAGCTGCAACAAGAAGTGTCGGTCAAGAACACGACTCAGGGTTCAGCACTGTGGATTAAATCAACCATTCCGTTTTAAAACGGCTAGGGTGGGTTCGCGCAACAACCCACCGAATGGGTGAGCAAAAGGGTGGATTGCCTTGCGGCGAATCCACCTTACGCGTGGTGCAATTTGATGGGTGACCTACTTGCTTGCTTGTTTTTAGCCCACACTTAAAATCCATTTTTTGGCGGTTTCTTTGTTATCAAAATATTGCGTGGTAAATTTGATACCGTTCTGTTCTCCCATCACTTGTTTAGTCGATAACACGACAAAAAAGTCCTCGCCGACGACAAAAGCAACCCAACGCATACCTGACGCTAACAAAGAGGGAATAATCGTCTGGTCTATCCAATTTTGTAGGTCAGGAGAGAAGGTAAAGAGCATCGTACGTATATCCAGTACGATACGCCTAGGATGTAGTTTACGAACAACATCAGCGTAATTTAACATCTCTTGTTTACAATCCAGCGTATCCATCATTTTGCTTTCGCTCTGCCAAGCTAATTCCATTAAAGACTGTTCTGCAAAAAATGCGATATGCAGGTATTTGCTGTTATAAACTTCCACTGTACTCCCCTTGTTTAAAACGTGTTGTTTGGAGACGCGCACTCAAATTTAACGCGTCGTAAAGACGATCTATGCCGCCCTAAAATAATACCGCGAGTAGGTGATTTAAGCAATGGGGTTGGGTCATGCTCAGTAATCCTAAGCCAGACAGGCTGGAACCCAAAAATCAACAGCGTGCGAGTGAATTCGCAGCTACGACCTAGACATGAAAAAACCGCCAAGCTGTTTCCAGTCTTGGCGGTTTTTGTTTTACGGCTTAATCAGGCTTATTTTTTGCCTTTTTTGGCTGCTTTTGTATCAGCAGCGGGTGCGGCAACGACTTCAACCGCGCGAGGCACGTAGATGGTCGCAACCACTTGTTCGCCTGTGTGGCGACCATGTGCAGAAACGGTCACGCCTTTAGGCAATACCAGATCTGCCACGTGGATGGAATGACCCACTTCCAATTTAGCCAAGTCAACTTCGACGAAGCCTGGCAAATCAGCTGGCAAGCAGGTGACATCCAATTCGTTCATCACGTGGGTGATTTTGCCGCCACCTGTTTTAACGCCAGGAGCGATGTCCGCATTGATGAAGTGCAACGGCACTTTGATGTGCATTGGTTTTGCCATATCTACGCGCAAAAAGTCGATGTGCAACACTTGTTGACGGAATGGGTGCATTTGGAAGGCGCGCAGCATGACAGGTTCTACTTTGCCATCCAAGTTCAGATTGACCACAGAGGCGTGGAATTCTTCTACACGCATTTTGTGGTAAAGCTCGTTGTGATCCATTTCGATGCTGACAGCATCGCCCATACCATAAACCACACCTAGTGCGCGACCAGTGTGACGCAGACGGCGGCTCGCACCCGTTCCTTGCGCATTACGTAATACTGCATTGATTTCAATCGTCATTTTACTTCTCCAAATAAAACCCTCTCCGCGACCAGAGAGGGTTGGTATGTCACCGCCAACATGGCGATAACTAAAATTAAGTTAATCCGTAAACAGGGAGCTGACGGATTCTTCATTGTTAATGCGGCGTATTGTTTCAGCCAAGAGTGCTGCGGTGCTGAGTTGGCGAATACGTTTGCAATTTTGTGATGCGATAGACAGCGGAATGGTGTCAGTGACCACCAGTTCATCCAGTGCCGAATTTTCAATACGTTCAATCGCAGGACCTGACAGCACGGCGTGGGTGCAATACGCCACCACGCGCGCCGCCCCTTTTTCTTTCAAGGCATTAGCGGCTTCGCACAGGGTGTTGGCGGTATCGACCAAGTCATCCATGATTAAGCACGTGCGACCGACCACATCGCCAATGATATTCATCACTTTGGCGACGTTAGGCTTAGGACGGCGTTTGTCGATAATGGCTAAGTCGGCATCTAGCTGTTTGGCTAAGGCGCGTGCGCGAACCACGCCCCCTACGTCAGGCGACACGATAATCAGATTAGGGTAGTCGTGCGTGGTTACATCCGCCAATAAAATCGGGCTGGCGTAGATGTTATCCACGGGAATGTCGAAAAAGCCTTGAATTTGATCGGAATGTAAATCCATGGTCAACAAGCGATCTACCCCTGCGCCCGTCAACATATCCGCAACCACTTTGGCGGTGATGGCGACCCGCGCGGAACGGGGACGGCGATCTTGGCGCGCATAGCCGAAGTACGGCATGGCGGCGGTAATCCGTCCTGCTGAAGCGCGTTTCAACGCATCCACCATGACCATGACTTCCATCAAATTGTCGTTGGTCGGGAAACAAGTGGATTGCAGTACGAACACATCACGACCACGTACGTTTTCCATCAATTCGACTGTGACTTCACCATCGGAAAAACGCCCTACTTTGGCATGACCAAGGGGGATATTGAGATGCTGAGCGACGGATTCTGCGAGCTTAGGATTGGCATTTCCTGTAAACACCATTAAGCTGTTTTTGGACATGTGAACCCTTTCGACATAAAAAAAAAGGCACATGCCTTGGAATTGGCTGAGGAGGTAGGGATCGAACCTACGAATGCTGGAATCAAAATCCAGTGCCTTACCACTTGGCGACTCCCCAATGACTTATTGAGACACCCAATCATGCAACGGGTGTTTTGCTAAACCTTGCGTGACGATGCCACGCATCTCGGCTGGCAACTTTTGTAATGCGGCTTCAGCTTGTTCGCGATTCGCAAATTCTGCAAATACACAAGCACCTGATCCCGTCATCATCGCGTTGCCAAATTGCGCAAGTGCCGCGATATAACGACTGACTTCTGGGTAGAGTTGACACACCACCGTTTGTAGGTCGTTCCGAAGTTGCTGCTTCGAGAGGGTGCGCATTGTGAACGAAACTGAGTCCCGTGTCAATTCAGGATGCGTAAAAATTTTAGCAGTTGGCACATGAACAGGCGGAAAAAGCACAACATACCAGTTTTCGGGCAGCGGATAAGCTTGTAACGCCTCACCAACACCCTCCGCAAAAGCATTTTCACCAAACACAAACACAGGCACATCCGCGCCCAATTGCAAGCCCAACTGCATTAAGCGCGTACGCTTCACGTTTAAGTTCCATAAGCGATTCAAGGCAATCAAGGTGGTTGCGGCATCCGAGCTACCGCCTCCTAGTCCGCCGCCCATGGGAATCACTTTCTCCAAAGTAATGTCCACGCCCAAGGGACACCCCGTCTCCGCTTGCAATAACTTCGCCGCCCGCACACATAAATCCTGTGCCTCAGGGACATCGGCGATGTCATTGGTGCGATGAATTTCGCCATCTTGCCGCAAGCTAAAATGCAGCGTGTCGTTTAAGTCGATAAAACGAAATAAGGTTTGTAGCAGATGATAGCCATCATCACGTCGTCCAGTGATGTGCAAAAACAAGTTTAATTTCGCGGGGGCGGGGCAGGTGAGGATCATTTTGGGCATAAAGGTTGGGGTTGCTTGTTGCGCGTACTCAACGTTTCAAAAACATCCATAAGGAGATGTAATTGTGAACTAGGATTCATTCTGCCTTCCAAGCAAGGCGTGAGTACACCGTTTTGCTTCAGCAAGTCCAGTTGCGCTTGACTCGTCGTCAACATCCGCTCGCCATTTGCGTCACGGCAATTTAGGGCATGAGCCAACATGAGGGTAGAAGTTTGACGCGCATCAGCAAGCTGTCCCAACAGAAGATTAAATAGGTTTCTGTCTTCACATTTATCGTAATTTTTCATATTGGGTTGCTTGCGCAGCGCATCCAAAACGGGGCGATGACCACTTTTGCTATCGTATTTTTCACGCGTAAACCCAACCGCGTGAAGCAATAACCAAATTTCAAAACACGGAGCCGACGCGATCACTTTCACATTGGCAGATTGCGAGGCTTTTTTAAGCGCAGCTTGAAAATTCTCGCCGTCGTTATCGTTATCTATCACGCAATATATTTCATCAAACTGGGTGCGGAAACTTAATGCTTTTTCAATGATAGCTTGCGGCGCAGTGATACCAAGATGCTGTATCTTAAGCACTTCATTTCTAATCACAAAATGATTTTTAGCATGATCCAAATAGCGTTTTCCCGATTTGCTATCTTCGCAAATCACCAGTATGGCAGGCTCGCTTTGGTTGCGTACTTTGCGTGCTTTAAACTTCGAAACCATGACCGTTCCTTAACGTATAAACGGAAGACTGCGGTAACGTCCTTCATAATAACGCTTCTCCAAATTTTCGCTTTCGCGCCCTTCAAAATCATGGACAGAACGTAGCTGCGTTGCGCCATTCTCATCGCGTTCGGTCAGCCAAAATTGGTCTCGGCGCAATTCACGCTGTGTCAGCCAAACAGATTCTTGACACAACCATTTATCCTGCATTAGGCGGGTATTATGTGTGGTAAAAATAAGTTGGGTAGGCTGTTCTGCCGCCAAATGCTTGTTGATTAAGCTGGAAACGATATTGGGGTGCAAGCTACTGTCTAGCTCGTCAATCACCAGTGTTTTTTGACCGCCCAGCATCCATGTCCACGGCGACCAAAAACCGATCAAATTCTGTGTCCCTTTTGACTCTTCTTGAAAATCAAATTCTGCTTCACCCAAAGCAGTCTTATGCGTCAAGATAATTTTCTCTTGCGTTGCCATAATTTGCTGACCAAAATTCGGCATAGATTCAAACTTAATCCCCACTACAGGCACGTCAATTGCTTGTAAAAAATCAGGGATTTCCTCGATAAATTTAGGCATGAACTTACCCACGAGCTTAGAGACACCCACCAGCGTATCCATTCCTGCTTCAACCACGAAAATACCGTTTTGCAACCATCGAAAAGGCTCTCTCAATTGATTCATGGTATTGCTACTGTTAGCAACCGCTTGAGCAATGAACAGTGTTTGTTCACTGGTTAATTGCTCCCATATTTTATGGAGTGCAGCCCCGCCCTCTAGGCTTTTTCCCATCTTATATTGATCGCCTGCATCCGCGTAAATGCGCTGATATAACAACGTTTCTTTTCCCCGAGGAAAAGCCGTTAGTCGTTCCTCGACAATTTTTTCCTTAGTCGCCGCTAACTCAAACGCATAACGCTGCCCTGCTGTTACAAAGTGCAATTCGATACGGCTAGGCTGATCTGCCAGTAAGGGGTCAAAACGAAAAGGTGAAACAGGAAGCGAGGTCAATTGTGCACTGGGCTTGAGCGAGGCAAAGGATTTCACCAATTCAAGAGCTGCAATCAAATTACTTTTGCCTGATGCGTTTGCCCCATAAATGGCAGCAATTTTAAGCAAGTCAGGTAATTTCTCACCTTGCACGTCGGGTTTAAAAACATTACCTTTTTTCCCCAGTCGTGGTGCGGCAATCATAGAGAAGGTTTGCTTTTCGCGGAAAGAGAGAAAATTTTCAACAGAGAATTCGATTAACATGCTGGAATCTCGCAAGTGAAGGTCAATATGAGACGTTATTATGCGGGATTTTTACCTGAAGTGCAGAAAATTTACATTTCAAGATGATTTGCAATCTGCCGTCAGTCAGGGTTCAGCCCAGCACGTCAAAATCAATTCAAACCTAGGGAGTGACTTGCCATTCCCACTCATCAATCAGCAATTGCACTTGTAATTGCGCGTGATTGAGCTGCATACGACTGGGGAGGGCATCGGGTTGCTGGTTGGGATAGCGGGTGTAGCGCACCGTCCAGCCGTTTTGTTGCAAGGTGCTTATTTGCCCAAACTCATTGCGTTCGATTTGGGCGGGGGTGGTCGTTTCCGCAAGACCCAACACCCAGTGATGCAGCCCCGCCAATGGTAAATGCCAACCCAGCACTTGGGTCATCAGGGTTTCTAAATTGTCCGAGCGTTCGTGTTGATCGCCTTGATCCAAGGTGGCGTGTTGTCCATCTTGGTACACGCGGGCGGCGGTGGTTCCTAACGGGGTGAGCAAGAGCAATTCGTCTGATTGGGCAAGGTGCGTCCAATGCAGCCCCGCAGAATGCCGCTCGCCTTGATGCTGGATGGCAACGCGTCCGTTCAAGGTAAATGGCACCGCCTCCACGTGCGCGGGGCGCGGGGCAACGGGGGGCGTGGCGCAGCCCGCTAATAGCAGCCCCAAGCCTAGCCATAACCAACGTATCATCAGCGGACTCAAGGGTTAAATTTCTTCATCACGGCTTGTAATAATGCGTTGTTTGGATTGATTTTTAAGCTATCCTGCCAGACTTTTTGAGCCGCTTCCTTGTCGCCGTGCGCCCATAACACTTCACCCAAATGGGACGCAATTTCAGGGTCAGGATTGCTGGCAAATGCGCGTTTCAGCCACTTGATGCTCTCTTCTAATTTGCCACTACGGTAATAGCCCCAGCCCATGCTGTCCATAATGGCAATGTCGTCGGGTGCGAGTTGATTGGCTTTTTCAACCAGTGCCATCGCTTCAGGGATACGCAGGTTGCGATCCAACAAGCTATAGCCTAGCGCGTTGTAAGCATGGGCGCGCTTGGGTTGCAACTGCATTAACTTGCGCAGATGCTTTTCAGACTCTTCGTATTTGCCCAAGGTGTCTGCCAACATCGCGGTTTCATATAACAAATCGGGGTCATTGGGGAGTTTAGCGAGCTGCTGCGCCAAAATTTGATGCGCTTCAGGTACTTGTTTAGCATCACGCAATAACTGGGCTTCCACCAACAGTATTTGCACGCGCTGCTGATTGCTTTCAGACTTGATTTGATGCAAATGGTCACGTGCTGCCACTAACTTGTTTTGTTTGCTCAACAAGTAGGCGATGCGCATTTGTGCGTTGAAGTGATACTCCCCTTCGTTGACTTCGCGATAATGGGTAATCGCATCATCTGGGGTTTTATTGGCTTCACTCAATTGAGCCAAGTAGTAATGCACGGTAGCAGGATCTTTTTTACCCGCCGCCAAGGCTTGTTGCAATTGTGCCTCCGCACCTTTCAAATCATTCATTTGCAATGAAATCAAGGCGATGGCAAACGCCAGTTCAGCATTGTCAGGCACCTCTGTGGCAAGTTGCTGGAATTCAGCGCGGGCAAGCGGATATTGCTTTTGATCCAACAACAACCGCGCGTAAAGAATGCGAACATCGCGCGCTTTAGGGTATGGTTTGAGATAGTCACGCAACACATCCAAGCCCGCTTGAGGGGATTGTTTTTGGCGTAGTTCCGCTTCCAATATAACGGGGCGACTCCAGTCAGGGCGTAAGGTGCGCGCTTGCTGCGTGCTACTGAGCGCGAGTGTCATGTCTCCCGCTGCACGGGCTAATTGAGCAACCGACCAGTGTGCTTCTGCCAACTGAGGATAAGGCTGCGCCAGTGTTTGCATCAATTTCAGACCAGCTACTTTGTCAGGATAAGCTAAAGCGAGCGGTTCGATTTGCAAGAAAATTTGATCGGCATGGGTACTGTCTTGTGCCAGCACTTTACTGAACTCGACAGTGGCTTCCTCAATCTTCCCCCCGCGTAGCAAGGTGGACGACAGGAGTCGCGCGGGGACGACGGAAGTGGGTTCTAGCTCCTCCCATAATCGAAATGCCGCGATTCCTCTTTGGGTATTGCCTGACTCCAGTGCGAATTGTGCCGCACGGCGCGCTAAACGTGGATCACGCGTTTGACTGGCCGCGTCGGTCATGCCTTCTAATGCTAAGTCAGCATAACCGCGTTGTTGTGCGACTTCTGAAACCAGAATTTCATACAACAAATCCTCGCTCAAATTCACATTGGGCAATGGAGGCTCAGGGGGAGGAGGCGGTTCAGTCGCCGCAGGCGGGGTGGTTTCTTGCACAGGCGTTGCCACGATGACAGGTTTAGGCGGCGTGTGCGCGCAGGCTGAAAGTAGCAAACTGGAAATAATTAGGTAATTCAGTTTAGTCATGGCAGCATGATATTTTGATGCGGGCGCACATATTAGCAAAAAGCACGGGATTGGGGGATTTGTACTGTGAGGAATGCCTGAATACGCATCGAATTTTGCTCAATACCCAGATAGCGGATGCGAATCTGTCATCGCTTCGCACGCGATTCGCTTACAACAGGTAAAATTCGCCTTTATTTAAAATTGTCTAAAATAATGTCTATACAATGGTTTCCAGGGCATATGACCTTGGCACGTAATGAAGCCGAAAAAACCATGGAATTCATTGACGTGGTAATCGAAGTGCTGGATGCGCGTATGCCAGAGGCAAGTTGCAATCCCATGATTCAGGCGTTACGCCAGTTTCGCCAACGTCCGTGTTTGAAAATTCTCAACAAAGCGGACTTGGCGGATCCTGCTGTCACGCAAGCGTGGTTAAATTTTTACAATCAGCAAGCAGGTGTCAAAGCCGTGGCGTTAAGTTGTAAAAATAGCAGCGATGCCGCCAAAGTGCCTAAGTTATGCCAATCACTCGCACCCCATCGCGATAGCAACCATAAACCGCTGCGCATGATGGTGATGGGCATTCCGAACGTGGGTAAATCCACGTTGATGAATACTTTGTTAAAACGCCGCGTGGCGAAAGTGGGGGATGAGCCTGCGGTCACCAAATCGCAACAACGATTGGCGATCAATACCCAAATGACGCTAACCGACTCACCAGGCATGTTATGGCCGAAAATTGAGCATCCTGAAGATGGCTTAATGTTAGCCACCATCCATGCCATTGGGCGCAATGCCGTGATAGACGAAGAAGTCGCCGAGTTTTTGGCGAGTGTGTTATTGGTGCGCTATCCTGGCCAACTGACCGCGCGTTATGGTTTTGCGCTAGATGAACTAGATGGTATGGGAGTGGTCGAAGCCATCGCTAAAAAGCGGGGCTGTTTGCAAAGAGGGCGCGGCGGCTTATTAGATTTGGAAAAAGCCGCTATGATTTTGTTAACCGATTATCGCAGTGGTGCGTTAGGGCGCATTAGTTTAGAAACCCCCGAAACCCGAAAAGCACGAGACAGCATGGTGTAATTAGTACGAATGGTCGAGTTCATCCGACCGACGATAGCACCTCACACGGACAGCATGATGACGGAAACAGATCAAAAAACCGACATGGCGGGGACGCAAAAAAATCTTGCCCACGTCAATCGTTTACTCCAGAAACATAAACTGGTGGAAAACTTCGTCCGTCGGCAAGACATGCCGCGCCATGATTTAGTCGAAATTATGGTGCATAAACAAAATCTTGTAGAATTGCAAACCTTACTGGATCGGTTAGAAGCCTTACCCATCGCACTTATTTTAGAAGTGCTCTCGCCAGAAGACCGAGTAATTATTTGGGGCTTGGTGCGGGATGATCGGAAAGAAGAAATTTTGCTCGCGATTTCAGACGCCATCCGCGTTGAACTGGTGACGGACGTAAAACCGCGCAGTCGCAACATGATGATACGGGTGTTCGACTTGTACGAAGGGCGATTGCGCCAGATTCCGATTGAAACACGTGAAGACTTAGCGCAGTCCAAGCCGATTTGGATTGATTTGGTTGCCCCCGAAGAGGAGCAATTGGTGTGGGCGCGCGAAATTTTTGGGGTGGAATTACATAATCCCAAAGAATTGACCGACTTGGAAACCAGCGCACGCTTTTATGTGGAAGAAAGTGGCGAAGTGCATCTGCATTCCGACTTTTTGCTAGATCGCGAAGCGGAGTCACGCAACGTTCCTGTGGCATTTATTTTGCACAACGGCATGTTATTTTCGGTACGCAGCGAAGAGTTATCCGTGTTTCGCTTGCAACGCTTACGCGCCCGTGCTCAAGCGGGCTATGTATCGGATGCAAAGGATGTGCTATTGGATTTATATGCTGCCGATGTCGAGTATTCTGCCAACGCACTGGAAGATGTGTACGCCAAACTCGCCATTGTCGGCAAGAAAGTATTGCGCTCCCACATCACCGACGAAGAAGCGACGTATATTCTCGCGGCGATTGCCGAAGAAGAAGACCTCAACGGACGCATCCGCCGCAATGTATTGGACACGCGCCGCGCGCTGTCTTTTTTAATGCGCGCGAAATTTTTATCCGAAGCCCAACACGAAGATGTACGCGAAATTTTACGCGACATCGAATCACTAGACGGGCATACTGCATTTTTATTCAATAAAATCAACTTCTTGATGGATGCCACCGACAGCTCCATCAACATCAATCAAAACAAAGACATCAAACGCCTGACCGTATTGAGCGTGGTCTTTATGCCGCTTAACGTGTTGGCAGGCATAGGCGGCATGTCCGAATTTTCCATGATGACCCAAGGAATGCCGTGGCAGCTCGCCTATTTTCTCTTTGTTCTTGGATTGGTGTTCGTCGGCTGGGTCACCTACGTCGGACTCAATTTCTTTGAAAACCGCAAAGTCAACAGCCACACAGCAGGGAAACGTAGGGTGGAGGGATAAATGTAGGTGGTTGTGTATAAGTAATTGGTCGTTAGTTGGTAGTTGGTAGTTGGTAGTTGGTAGTTGGTAGTTGGTAGTTGGTAGTTGGTAGTTGGTAGTTGGTAGTTGGTAGTCGTTAGTCGTTAGTCGTTAGTCGTTAGTCGTTAGTCGTTAGTCGCTAGTCGCTAGTCGCTAGTCGCTAGTCGCTAGTCGCTAGTTTAATGGAGGAAGTCTGTCAGACACTATATTTTTTGCAATATATTCAAATAGATAATAAAAAATTTTCACTCCGAAAACTAACGACTAACAACTAAATACCCAATTACTTGTACATAACACCTTATGCACGCAGTTTATTTGCGAGTTAGCCCGCTTTCACTGCCTAAAGTCACGCGTATCAAACAGCTTTTCAGTTTGCCCTGTTGGGGTCACAAAAAGCTGTAGGGCAAGATCGTATTTCGGCCCTTGAAAATAATCAACGCGGATGCTGTGTTCACCTCGGCTTAAATAGACCTGTCCCGTTGCACTTTGAGGCGCATGAACACCCCCATCGTTGATCACCACACGGTTATCAATCTTCAAAACCACGCCATCATCAGAAACGGTTCTAAAGTTGTACATTCCCTCATTGGAGACCCAAAAACGCCCCGTGTACTTGATCGCAAACCATTCGGTTCGGTCTGGAATACCAGGGAAACCTTGGTCGAATCTTCTAGGAGAAATATTGAGTGAAGTGGCATAGAGTGCTTGCCCCACGGGATGCAAACTATCTAAATCTGGCAGGCTATTCACCTGAGAGATAAAGAAAATTTCTCCCCGCAAACTCCCCGCTACAAAAGCATCACTCCCGAATACGCTATCATTGGCGGGCTTGGTTGTCGTTGTCCCCGTCCCCTTTTTAAATGCTATGATTTTAATTTTTTCAGACGCTTGGCTCAATGACATCTCTTGTTTTGAACCATCGTCATACGTAATTTCCATTGTACTTGGCTGCGCACTTGCGGGTAAAACAGATAAAAACATAAGTCCAATCGCCAAATATAGTCTTGATTTTATGAACATAACAATACCCCTTTTAATTGTGTAGACGAACTCGGTAAGATGCGGTTTTGATGCTACCTTTTGTTTCGACAGCGATGTGCATTCTGATTGTTTTCGCTCAGAATTGCAAAAACAACATCGTGACAATTGAAGTTCGCCGCTTTCATGATGGATGCGTTTTAGCCCGTGCTTAATCTGGCGTAATTTTGTCTGGCAATGCTCAATTCAACATCCCAATCTAGGGCGGCACATTGAGTAGATAAATTTTGAATTGAAAATTGCCAAATTTTGCCCAAACTTCCCCCGCCATTGCCAAATTTTGCTACTATTTAACCGCCACCCGCCCCGTATCTTTTATGCACGATATGGGCGTACTTTTGAGCGATCGCAGTGTGCAGTAATGGCAGCACCCGTTGTTTGTTTTGGCTGCAAAGCAACAGATAGCGTTCTTGCATTCAGTTTTTCAACCTTTTTCAAGGAGTAAGCCATGAAACGAATCCCTTTTTTGACCACTGTATTATTGGCAGTTATGTTGAACACGCCCGCACAAGCGGCTGACAAAATGCCCCCGCCTCCCGTGCCTAGCCCCCTTGTAGAACCTGAAATGGTCAGTATTCGCGCAGGTAGTTTTGTGATGGGGTGTCGAGATGGGCGAGACCATCAGTGTGATAATGACGAAAAACCTGCGCACACGGTAAAAGTTAACGCCTTTATGCTAGGCAAATACGAAGTGACACAAGGGCAATGGAAAGCCGTGATGGGAGAAAATCCCAGTGAATTTGCAAGCTGCGGCGATACTTGCCCTGTCGAAAATGTCAGTTGGAATGATATTCAGCTGTTTATTCAAAAGCTCAATGCGCAAACGGGAAAGAAGTATCGTTTACCCAATGAAGCGGAGTGGGAATACGCTTGTCGCGCGGGCGTGGGCAGTACGCATTGTGGCGGGAACGATGTAGGAACGATGGCTTGGTACGCGAGCAACAGCGGCAAGACCACCCACCCTGTGGGCAGCAAACAAGCCAATGCTTGGGGCTTGCATGACATGAGCGGCAATGTGTGGGAATCGGTGCAAGATGGTGGTTGGCACGAAAACTATATCGGCGCGCCGACAGATGGCAGCACATGGAAAGATAGTGCCAGTGACACCGCTCGGCACGGTGGCGTTGCGGCACACGCGCTGCGCGGCGGCTCGTGGAATGACATCGCACGCTTTGTACGAGCATCCTATCGCACCCTTAACGCAGCCTCCTATGGCGATGACCTCTATGGTTTCCGTCTGGCTAAAAGCCTGCCCTAGTCTCCTATCGGCTTACCCCTGCGATGCAACAGGGGTGAGGCGTGTTTCACATAGAGCCGTATAAATTACGTGCAGTCGCAATCAATGCAATTACGCCTGCACGATCATTTATACTCAGACACTTACCCACCAACCTCCCCGCCTAATGCGATAATGCGCACCGTTTTTTCGGTGTTTTCATCATGTTGTCGCAAAAAAATTACTACTGGCGCATCGCGGGATTCTATTTTTTCTATTACGCTTTCATCGGCATGTTCGCGCCGTATTGGAGCTTGTACCTCAAATCGCTGTCATTTAACGCGATTGATATTTCCATTCTGATGTCGGTGCAACCCGTGATGCGCATGGTTGCCCCCAATTTATGGGGCTGGCTGGCGGATCATACGGGTAAACGCTTGACCGTGATTAAGCTCGCCGCCACGCTCAGTTTAGTCTGCTATTTGGGCGTATTCGTCACCACAAAATTTTGGGGCATGATGCTGGTATTGAGCTTGATGAGCTTTTTCTGGAGCGCGTCTATGCCGCTGGTGGAAGCCACCACGCTGACCTTTCTGGGCAAAAAAAGTGAACACTACGGACGGTTGCGCTCATGGGGTTCATTGGGCTTTATTTTGTCCGTGGTCGGTTTGGGCTACGCCTTTGACTACATCGCCATCGCGTGGATCTTATGGGCGGGACTGGTGTGCGAATTAGGTATCTGGTTGTTTGCATGGCAAATTCCACCCACCCAAGTACTGCCGCACCCGACCGACCAGCATTCCATTGGCAAAATCATGACCCAGCCCCGCGTGTTAGCGTTATTTGGCGCGTGCTTTTTAATGTCTGTGGCACATGGGCCGTATTACACTTTCTACTCGATTTATCTGGTCGATCACGATTACAGCAAGGGTGCGGTGGGCGGTTTGTGGGCATTGGGGGTCATTTGCGAAATCGGCGTGTTTTTTGTCATGCCCTACCTCACCCGCCGCTTCGGTTACACCCGCATTTTGACGGTTAGTTTTAGCTGCGCCGTGCTGCGCTTTATGCTGATAGGCTGGACGGTGGATTATCTGGTCTTGCTGCTATTCGCGCAAATTCTCCATGCCGCTACCTTCGGCGCATACCACGCCGCTTCGGTCGGGTTGATCCACGAATTTTTTAAAGGCAAGCACCAATCACGCGGACAAGCCCTGTTCGGCAGCCTGACTTACGGCGCAGGCGGCATGATAGGCGGACTCGCCAGCGGTCCGATTTGGCAACACTACGGTGCGAACGTGTTGTACACCTGTAGTGCCGCCGTGGCATTATTAGGCGTGGGATTGGTGAGGGGTATCCACGTTAAGAACACAGAGCATGGTGCCGAATAGTTGAGCAAAACGCCCCATGTTATCCGCACAAGGCAAGAGGAGCGGGATAAAAACCTGAACCCGTCGCGCAATATCCCCTAAAATCGCGCCTCTTCGCGCACCAAGTCCCTCTCCCACAAATGAGCGAGGGGAGTCGGCCCCCTAAATTTCGAGAAATCCATTATGCGTACCACCTTAACCCAGCTTCACGCGCTGCACACGCAATCACAAAAAATCGCCATGCTGACCTGTTACGATGCCAGTTTTGCGGCATTGTTAGAATCGCAAGGGGTAGATGTTTTGCTGGTTGGCGATTCGTTAGGCATGGTGTTGCAAGGGCATGAAACCACCCTACCCGTCAGCCTCGCCGATATGATTTACCACACCGCTTGCGTGGCGAGAGGTGCTAAAAAAGCCTTTATCATTAGCGACATGCCCTTTGGTACGTCGCAAGTCAGTCCGCAAAAAACCTTTGAACACGCCGCGCAATTGATGATGGCGGGCGCGCAAATGGTGAAATTAGAAGGCGGCGTGGAGATGTTGGAAACGACCCAATTTCTCACTTCACGCGGCATTCCTGTGTGCGCCCACATTGGGTTGACTCCCCAATCGGTGCATCAACTGGGCGGTTATCGCGTTCAAGGTAAAGGGGCTTCCGCCGCGCAGCGTTTGCTGGATGAATCGCTCGCTTTGCAACACGCAGGAGCTGGCATGATTGTGCTCGAACTCGTCCCAGCACCACTCGCCGCCGACATTACCGCGCAGCTCGCCATCCCCACCATCGGCATCGGCGCGGGCGTGTCGTGTTCGGGGCAGGTGCTGGTGTTGCACGATATGCTCAATGTTTTTCCTGGCAAAAAAGCCCGTTTTGTGAAAAATTTTATGCAGGGCGCGGACTCGATTGCAACGGCAGTGGGTAATTATGTGACGGAAGTCAAAACGGGTACCTTTCCCGCGAGTGAGCATAGTTTTTAATCCTGCCGCACAGGGTTGTAAATGATTGCCTACAAATAACGGGGTATTGAGTTGTTAGTCACTAGTCGTTGGTTTTTAGTTGGCGGGGTAAAACGCCTTTCTCATCCACTTGAATATACCCATTCAACTTAAAAACCCCATAACGTAGGTGCGAATTTATTCGCACGGTTTTAACCTCGTCAATCATTCCCCAAAAAGCGTGCGAATAAATTCGCACCTACGACAGATGGTCGCGTTACACCAGTGCTTCAAAGGCAATGGGTATATAGGGTAAAAAACATAGTATCGGGCAGCTTCCCAGTATTAACTAGCGACTAGTGACTAACGACTAACAGCTCAGAATACCCGAAAATTTAAGCGCAGGTGCTTAACAGAAAATTCGCATAATCCATCTCCCTCGCTGGTGTAAAATCCGCGCACATTTTTTGAGGAGTTTTCCATGTCATTATCCCCGTCCGCCGCTGACAAAAAGGCGCGCACACTTGCTGAGGCGATGCCTTATATTCAACGTTTTTTTGGTAAAACCATCGTCGTGAAATATGGCGGCAATGCCATGATCGACCCGTTGTTGCAAGAAAGTTTTGCCCGTGATGTGGTGTTGTTGAAACTGGTGGGGATGAACCCCGTGGTGGTGCATGGCGGCGGTCCGCAAATCAACGAATTGTTGAAACGCGTGGGCAAACAAGGCGAATTTATCCAAGGGATGCGCGTGACGGACGAAGAAACCATGGACGTGGTGGAAATGGTTTTGGGCAAGGTCAACAAAGATATAGTCAATTTAATCAATCTGTACGGCGGCAAAGCCGTCGGGCTGACAGGACAGGACAGCGCGTTTATTCGGGCGCGTAAATTGCTGCTGGAAAGCAATGACGAAGCGGGCAAGATGTTGGACATTGGCTTGGTCGGCGATATTGTCAAAATTGATCCGTCGATTATTTCCTTCTTGTATTCGGGCGGCTTTATTCCCGTCATCGCGCCGATTGGCGTGGGTCCTGATGGTGAAACGCTGAATATCAATGCGGACGTGGTGTCGGGCAAATTGGCAGAAGTCTTGGGCGCGGAAAAGTTGGTGCTGTTGACCAATACCCCTGGCGTGCTGGACAGCAACGGCAATTTGCTGACAGGCTTAACGCCGAAAGAAATTGAAGATTTAGTGGCAGATGGCACGTTGTCGGGCGGTATGTTGCCTAAGATCAGTTCCGCAATGGACGCGGCTCGCGGCGGTGTGCGCTCGGTGCATATCATCGACGGTCGCGTAGAACACGCACTGTTGCTGGAAATTCTCACCGACGAAGGTGTCGGCACCTTGATTAAAAGCAAATAATGCTCTCCCCTCGCCCACTTGTGGGAGAGGGGCGGGGGAGAGGGTACGCGCATCGCATGACCATCAAACTGTGGATTTTTGATCTGGATGACACGCTGCACAATGCCAGCGCGGCTATTTTTCCGCATATCAATCGCAGCATGACGGCGTATTTGCAGCAACATTTGCAACTGGATGAAGCGGCCGCAAATACCTTGCGGGTGGATTATTGGCATCGCTACGGTTCAACCTTGACGGGGCTGATGCGGCATCACGGCACCAATCCCCATCATTTTCTGTGGCACACCCATCAATTCCCCAATTTGGCGAATCAGGTGTTGCGCAAGCCGCGTTTGCGCCATGTATTACAACAGTTAGCTGCTAAAAAGATGGTGTTTTCCAATGGTCCTCATGCTTATGCGCAGGCGGTATTGAAATTGATGAAGATTGATGACTTGTTCGAGGAAGTGATGACCTTGGAGCATGTCAATTTTTTAGCCAAGCCGCATTATTTTGGCTTTCTGCGCTTATTGAAAAAGCACCGCGTCACGCCTGCGCAATGTGTCATGGTGGAAGATAGTTTGGCTAATTTACGCACAGCTAAACGGCTGGGTATGCGTACCGTGTGGATCAGTTCGAGCACGCGTCAGCCCGCGTGGGTGGATATCAAGATCCGTGATGTGACGCAATTGTCGCGTGTATTACCGCGTTTGAATGGAAGAAACTAAAATGGCAACGAAAAGCAGCGATAGAAAATTACAAATTTTGCAGGCAGTCGCCGAAATGTTAGAGCAGCCTAACGGCTCAAAAATCACCACGGCGGCGTTAGCAAAACGTTTGGGCGTGTCTGAAGCGGCGTTATATCGGCATTTTGCCAGCAAGGCGCAGATGTTTGAGGGCTTGATTGAATTTATTGAACATACCCTGTTCGGCTTGATTAACAAAATCACGCTGGATGAAAAGAATGGCATCCAACAAGCGCGAGCGATTTTGAGTTTATTGTTGGGCTTTGCGCAGCACAATCATGGCATGACGCGGGTGTTGACGGGCGATGCGTTGGTGAATGAGGATGAACGCTTGCAACACCGCATCAATCAGTTGTTGGACAGACTGGAAAGCACCTTAAAACAATCGTTGCGCATGGCGATGGTGCAACAAGAATTGGACGCAACAACCGATGTCAGCGCGCACGCCAATGTCCTGCTGTGCTTTGTGCTTGGGCGTTGGCAACAGTTTGCCAAGAGCAATTTTGCGCGTGAGCCGCTGGAAATGTGGGCGGTGCAAGCCGCGTTTTTGTTGCCTTGTGTGCAGAAGGCGTAATCTTAACTAGTCGTTAGCTATTAGTCGCTAGTCGTTAGTTGATAGCTTGTGGGGTGGAGATATGCTCGTATCCACAATTTTTGCATATTCAGCTAGGCATACTCAACCCTCCCTAGCGACTACCAACTAACGACTAACAGCTAACGACTAATGACTACCAACCAAACAACCTACTCAAGGAACAACCATGATTTTGATTCTGAATGCGGCGGTCACCGAACAGTCGCCTGATTTCCAATTGTTGAAATCACGTTTGCAAGACTACGCGGGCGTGCAGGTACGGGTACATGTTGAAAAAGGTGCAGAGCAAGACTTGACCGAAATTTATTTGATCGGCAACACCAAATCGCTGGATTTAGCCGAAATGCAAGGGCTGCCAGGGGTGGAACGTGTGGTGCGGGTGTCGGAAGAATACCGCATTTTGGGTCGGCATAAGGACGATGAACGCCCCAGCCATTTTGAATACAACGGCGTGCGTTTTGGGCAAGATACGCTGAACGTGTTTGCGGGCTTATGCGCCGTGGATAATCGCGAACACGTCGAAATTATGCTCAAAGCCGTGCGCGACAATGGGCAAGTGTGTACCCGCATGGGCGCGTACAAACCCCGCACCAGTCCGTATGCGTTTCAAGGTCACGGCAAAAACTGCTTGCCTTATGTGTTTGAATTGGCGGGGAAATACGGCATCAAAGTCATGGCAATGGAAATCACCCATGAATCGCATCTGAATGAAATTCGCGAAGCCCTGCATCAAACGGGCAATCCCACGGGCGTGATGTTGCAAATTGGCACGCGTAATACCCAAAATTTTGAATTGCTCAAAATCGTCGGTCGCCAAACCGAAATGCCTGTGTTGTTGAAACGCGGCTTCGGCATTTCCTTGGACGAGTCGCTCAACGCGGCGGAGTATTTGGCATCCGAAGGCAATCGCAATGTGGTATTTTGCCTGCGCGGCATGAAAACCAATATGGGCGATCCGCATCGCAATTTTGTCGATTTTTCCCATGTGCCTGTGGTCAAACGCCTGACGCGTATGCCCGTGTGCGTCGATCCTTCGCATTCCGTCGGTACGCGCGCCGCGTCGCCCGATGGCATTATGGACATGCTGCATGTGACCGCGCAGGGCGTGTTGGCGGGCGCAAATATGGTGTTGGTGGATTTTCACCCACAACCGCCCAAAGCCTTAGTCGATGGTCCGCAAGCTATGTTATTGAAGGAATTGCCTTATTTCTTAGAAGATGTGCAGATTGCCCGTGAAGCCTATCTCAAGCGCGTCGCACTGCGTCAGCGTCAAAAGTAATTCCACTTGTGGAAGCGTCAATACGCATTAACCTAATGAAAAAATCCTTGCAATACATCGCGTTGACTCCCCTCGCCCACTGGTGGGAGAGGGGCTGGGGGAGAGGGAACTTGGCTTTCCTAATGCCCCGTAACCGCTATCCTAAAGTACACCATGTCTGAAAAACCTTTGTCTCCCCTAGCCCTACGTCGCCAAGCCCGTGTCGCTGCTTTAACCCAAATTGAATTCCCCGCTGATTTACCCGTGGTTGCTAAGCGCGAGTTATTGGCAAAAGCCATTCAACAAAATCAAGTGATTATCGTTTGCGGTGAAACGGGTTCGGGCAAAACCACGCAATTACCGAAAATCTGTTTGCAATTGGGGCGCGGGGTGTTGGGCTGCATCGGACACACGCAACCGCGTCGGGTGGCGGCGCGCACGGTGGCGACGCGCATTGCAGCGGAATTGAAAACCGAGCTAGGCGGCATGGTCGGCTACAAAGTACGTTTTAACGACAAAGTCGCGCCCGATACCAATATCAAATTGATGACCGACGGGATTTTGTTGGCGGAAATCCACAGCGATCCGCTGCTGCGCCAATACGACACGCTGATTATCGACGAAGCGCACGAGCGCAGTTTGAACATTGATTTCTTGCTGGGTTATTTGAAACAACTGCTGCCGCGTCGCCGCGATTTAAAGCTGATTATTACCTCTGCGACCTTGGATGCGGATCGCTTCGCCAAGCATTTTGGCGCGCAAGTCATTGAAGTATCAGGCAGAAGTTATCCCGTGGAAACGCGTTACCGCCCGTTAGAAGTCAATGAGGACGGCGACTTGCCCGATTTGCCCAAAGCCATCAGCCACGCCTTGGACGAATTGGCGGCGGGCGGCTTGCGCGGCGATGTGCTGGTGTTTTTGCCAGGGGAACGCGAAATCCGCGACACCGCCGAAGCCTTGCGCAAACACCATCCCAAAGGTATAGAAGTATTGCCCCTGTTTTCGCGTCTCTCCGCAGCAGAGCAAGACCGCGTGTTCAAAGTCGGTAACCAGCGGCGCGTGGTGTTGGCGACCAACGTGGCGGAAACCTCGCTCACCGTGCCGAACATCGGCTATGTGATCGACTGCGGGCTGGCGCGCATGAACCGCTACAGCATCCGCCAAAAAGTCGAACAACTGCACATCGAAAAAATTTCCCAAGCAGCAGCCAACCAACGCGCTGGACGCTGCGGACGGGTGATGAGCGGGATTTGTGTGCGCTTGTACGACGAAGCGGATTTCTTGCTGCGCGATGCTTTTACCGACCCCGAAATTTTCCGCGTGTCGCTGGCGACGGTGATTTTGCGCATGAGCGCGCTGCAATTAGGCGACATCGCCGCCTTCCCGTTTATCGAACCGCCCACGCCGCGCATGATTGCCGACGGCTATCAATTGCTGGACGAGCTCAACGCCATCACCACGCAACTCCCCTCGCCCGTAAGCGGGAGAGGGGTTGGGGGAGAGGGCAGCGCACCGAAAAATCAAAAACCTCACCCTCTCCCTAACCCTCTCCCGCAAGCGGGCGAGGGGACTGTCAGCACCAAATATCACCTCACCCCACTCGGCCACGAACTCGCCAAACTCCCGCTTGATCCGAAAATCGCTCGCTTGTTATTGGCTGGACGCGATTTCCATTGCCTAACCGAAATCCTGATTATCGCCAGTGCCTTGTCGGTGCAAGAGCCGCGTGACCGCCCGATGGAACGGCAAGAAGCCGCCGATGCCGCGCACAAACGCTTTGCCGATGAACGCTCAGACTTTTTGGCATTTCTGAAAATTTGGGCGTGGTTTGAGCAAGCCATCGCGCATAAAAAATCCAATCGCTTATTGGCAGAAGCCTGCCGCGACGCGTTTTTATCCCCGCTGCGGTTGCGCGAATGGCGCGAATTGCACCAACAACTCCACGCCCAAGTCTCCGAAATGGGGATCTTTTCCTCCCCTCGCCCGCACGCGGGAGAGGGGCAGGGGGAGAGGGTGGGCGCGACTTACGAGCAAATCCACAAAGCCTTGTTGTGCGGGTTGTTGGGCAACATCGGCATGAAGGCGGTGGAGGGCAACGAATACCTCGGCGCACGCGGGATTAAATTTTTCATCGCGCCGAATTCGGTGTTGGCGAAAAAAGGCTCAAAATGGGTGATGGCGGGCGAGTTAATGGAAACCCATCGCTTGTACGCCCGCACCGTGGCGCGCATCGAAGTGGAATGGCTGGAAGAAGTCGGCAAGCATTTGATTAAGCGGCATTATTATGACCCGCATTGGGAGAAAAAGCCCGCACAAGTCAACGCTTACGAGCGCAGCACCTTGCACGGTTTATTGCTGAATCCCAAGAAACGCGTGCATTACGGCCCGATGAATCCCGTCGAAGCGCGGGAAATTTTTATCCGCCAAGCCTTGGTGGAAGGTGAATTTGAAACCCGTGCGCCGTTTTTTGCCCACAATCAAAAGCTGATTCACGACATCGAAACGCTGGAACACAAAGCCCGCCGCCCCGATGTGTTGGTCGATGACGAGCTGATTTATGCCTTTTACGACAGCCGCGTGGGGGCGGAATTACACAATGGTGCGGCGTTTGAAGTCTGGCGCAAAGATGCCGAACGCGCCAACCCCAAGTTGTTGTACCTGAAAAAAGACGACTTGATGCGCCACGAAGCGGCGGGCATCACCACCGACCAATTCCCGCCGCAACTGGTCATGAACCAAGTCAGCTACGCGCTGGCGTATCACTTTTCGCCAGGAAAAAACGACGACGGCATCACGCTCACTGTGCCAATTGCGCTGATAAATCAAGTGATTGCGGCACGTTGCGAATGGCTCGTGCCTGGGATTTTGGCGGAAAAAGTCACGCAATTGATTAAGACCTTGCCGCAAAAACTGCGCCGCCATTGCGTCCCCGTCCCTGAATTCGCCGCCGAATTTTGCCGTGCAGTCCCCGCCAGCAACACGCCGTTGTTGCAAGCCTTGACCCGCTACATCCGCGAACAAAAACAAGTCGAACCATTACTGGACGCGTATCGCTTGGAACAACTGCCGCCGCATTTGTTGATGAATTTCCGCGTGGTGGATGAACACGGGCGACAACTGGGCATGAGCCGAAATTTTGCCGAATTGCACGAGCAACTCGCCCCGCGCACAGCACCTGCCGTGATCGAAAAGGAAAACAAAACCGCCGACGCACCCGAAGTGCGCTACACCGCATGGACATTTGGCGACTTTGCCGACACCCGCGAAGTCAAACGCGCAGGACAAACGGTGATTTTATTCAATGCCTTAGTCGATGACGGCGATGCCGTGGTGCTGCGCGCTTTCGATCACCGCGATGTTGCGTTGGAAGCCCATCGCGGTGGCTTGCGGCGGTTGTTTATGTTGTTGCTGAAAGAACAGGTCAAGTATTTGGAGAAAAACCTACCCGACGCGCAACGACTCGGCATGTTGTACATGCCACTCGGCACGCCGCAAGAATTGCAGCAACAAATCATAGACATGACCTTTGAACGCTGCTGTCTAAACGACCCGCTGCCTTACTCCGCCACGATGTTCACCGAACGCGGCAAGTCCGCCAAAAATCGCTTGTTATTGATTGCACAAGAATTAGCGCGATTAGCGGCACAAATTTTGACCGAACACCACGCCGTGCAAAAACTATTGCCGCAACTCAAAGCCAGCCCCGCCGCGCAAAAAGACGTGCGCGAACAACTGGAATTTTTACTGCCCAAAAATTTCGTCGCCCTCACCCCCTACGAACGCTTGCAACACGTCCCGCGCTACCTAAAAGGCATCCAACTCCGCATCGAAAAATACCGCAGCAATCCCGCACGCGACGCGCAATGTATGGCGCAAATGCAACCCCTCAACCAAGCCTACGCCAAACGCCGCGCCGACCGCGATGAATTCGCGTGGATGATGCAAGAACTAAGGATTTCATTGTTCGCCCAAGAACTTAAAACGCCCGTGATTGTGTCGGTGAAACGCTTGGAGAAGATGTTGGCGGGGAAGAGATGGTAAGTCGAAGTTGATGAGGCGCAACAATCCACGCGGTAAACTCTGGTCTCACTGAATTCAACTTGAGTTGCGTTTAGCCATCATACCAACGATGGCAGTCGTCATGAAAAAGGCGGCCCAGAAGGCCGCCCACTACATCTACTTACACTAGAAGTCGTTACCTTGTTTCAACAACTTTAGAATTTACCCGCTTTAACAACAGCAAAAACTGCTTCTGCGGCTGCTTCTTCGTTGCCGCCCTTCTTAATGAGGTTGTCGTATTGACCTGTCATCGTGCCTGCTTGACTTTTCCATTTAGCGACAGACTGGGCAACTTTACGATCTTCCACTTTAAAGCCAGACTTAAAAACTGCTGCCAGTGCTTTTGCATCGCCATATTTCTCAGCAACTTCTTTAAGAGATGGCCCTACGGAATCCTTGTCAACTTTGTGACAAGCCTGACATGCTCCAGTTGAAAATGCACCCGCTGTTGCTGTTGCAGACAGACCCATCAATCCAGCAGCCGCTACAAGCATCATAAAAAATTTAGTCGTTTTCATCGTTATATTGCTCTCCATATTCAGTAATTTTACGTAAGGTTTGTCGAACGGATCACTTCACAGGCATCTCTGCCCGCTTACATTCTAGCAGCCTACTAAAAATTTCTGGGATATTTCCTTTACTTTATCGTAGTTGAGTTTCTCAGCTCAACAGGCGTAATTGTTTTCGTACCGCATTAAAATTCATACTTGTAATCAGACGATTGGTGATTGGACTGATGCTTCGATAATCTACATCTGTGATTGTATCGGTGAAACGGTTGGAGAAAATGTTGGCGGGGAAGTGATGCATTGACTCCCCTCGCCCGTTCACGGGAGAGGGGCGGGGGAGAGGGAATTTGCACAGCAATCCGCTAGTTTGGGCAAGGAATGACGGATTGCTGACGCGAATCCGCTTCATGTGCTTCACTACGTTCAATTCAAACTACGGCACTGAATTCAACTAAACCTCACCTAGCCCGCTACGCAACAAAATCATTTCGACACTACCAATTGCCCTGATTGGCTCACTCGACGTGCATAATCTGAAATAGGCGGCACAGGTTTTTCGCCAGAGAGGTGGTTTCGAGGACAATCCTGAGAAATTTCGTGGCCAATTTTATCGGGATATTTAAAACTGTTAAAATTTTTCTCCCACAACTCTTTGCAAGTTAGATTACTAAAATCGTAGTAGTTTGAAAGTAGCTCAATAACGTTAAACTCCCCAGTGTAATTTTCTGAATATCCAGATACTAACCTAGCGGATTTTATTTTAAATTTTAGATTCAAAGCCACTCCAAATCCCGAGCCAGTCAAATGTTGTTTGTCAGCAAGTTTTAAAAACAACTTGGATGAAATTTGTTTTGCAATAATCAAAAACAACAGGTAAGCAAAATGGATCCTCTCATCTTTTGGCCAATTCAATAAAACGGCCTGTAATGTGACGGCAACTTGCTCACGATCTCTCAGGCTTAATTTAAAGCTATCACACAGCAAGGTGAATAACACCTGTTCGAGCGGCTCAGGATAAATATCTTTTTCAATAACTGAATAAAACTTTCCAAGCTCACTAAATGAATATCGAGAAAATAAAAACTCGGTAAATCGCGCATTTTCGGGGGATGGCAACAAATACTCTTGGTCGAAGAAACGCTTTAAATATCGTTCAGAATCAAATTTTTCACCGTAAACAGCGCAAATTGAATGTCCGAGTTGTTCGAGATTGGTGGCGACGACAAAATAAACGCCAGGTACACCAAACAGATGTTTCACCGCTTCTAAAAGTTCGATTGCATAAGTTGGTCGGCAACGATCAAGCTCATCAATGAAAATAAACAAGGGAAGTTGAACGTTCGTTTCTTTCTCTAACGCCTCAATCAATCGCCCAAGTTTTTTCTTAAAAAGCGTAATGGTCTCTTTGGTATCTAAATGCTCTTTAAGGGCAAGCTCAGCACATTGTGAAATTAGAGAGGGTTCGTCTTCTTTTTCGCTACTATCATCTGCCACTTCCCCGCTTGAAGCATAAAGCTCATGGAGCTTCTCAATGCTTAAACCTGACAACTGCTTCGTTATCAGGGAAGCGATACTTAAGCCCACGGGCTTAATAAGCTTACGTCCTACAGCAAGTGCTTGGTCAAGATGCCGCTTGGCGAGAGGAATTTCTTGAAACTTATCAGCAAGCGATTCATTTATTTCGGCAATAAATCCAATCAACGGATCGTCGCAAAAATCGTTTTCCCAAGCGTTGAAAAAAACCACAGGATGATCCAGTTGCTTCAAATCCTTTGACCAACGCTGAAGAAAAAACGACTTGCCGAACCCCCAATCCGCTTTGATGTTCAGAACGAAAGTATCAGGATGCTCACGGTCTCTAGCCAGAGAATATCGTTTAATGAGGTAGCTGGTCAGAAAGTCAGCCGCCTCTTTACGTCCCAATTTATCGTCTGAAATCCAGTTATCTGTCGTATCACTCATAACCATCCCCGTGAAAGTTAAAACTATTTTTAAAGCAAACTTGCAAAGCACATCTGCTATTTTCTGCCCCAATCGCGGCTTGTCCGTCCAACTTGCTCACTGTATTACGCAGTTAATGCAAATTCCGTCACTCGCCAACCCGCTTCGATGGTATCGGCGGACAAATCTGCTCCGCACGCCCATTAGTATCCGTGAAAAATGCGATGTAATTGTAACATTATTGTTTTCAATCAAAGCTCAAACTCCCTCACCGCAGCAGGAAATATCCGTGCAAAGGGTTCATCGAACGCGAGGTACGGCAGTTGTTGTCGCACCATGTCTGCCACGGCGGCAGCTTGCAGCGCGTCGCGTTTGCGTTTTAAGGGTTCGCGGTCAGGCTGTTGGCTTAACCATTGTTTATAAACCGCAAAAGCTCTGGGGTCTGGGGCGACCAGCGGGGCGGGTAAACCGTCTTGGGCAATGACGATGGCGCGGAATTTTGGACTGGCGAGTAGCCATTTCAAGTTAAAAATTTCGGCGGGGGTGATGTCGTTGGCGGATATTTTCGTGGGTACAGCCGATTTCCACGGTGGATTGGGCGCGGCGCGCACTAAATCAACATAAAAACCGTGTTTGTTGACAGCGCGAAAACTTTCCGCCCGCACAGGTTCAAACGAGCGATCTACTTTTTGCAGCAACGCCAGTACGCCCGCTTGGCGCACTTCGTCGTCAAATTGCGCCAATTTCAAGCGCGCCGTGCTGTCCCACATAAAATCCACATCGTTGGTCGCCAACAATCCCGCGTCAAAACGCACGCCCGCTGTGGATTCATAGCCATACAAAGCGTGCGTGCCGATGACTTGCAGATTTTTGCCTAACAAACCAAATTCATCCAACTTGCGCAAAATCGCCGCTGTCACCGACGGCACGCGATTCAACCTCAAACCCACGCTCATGCCCGCAAATTCGCGCACGGTTTCCTTCAAACTGGCGACGCGAGCCTTTACCCGAATTTTGCCCGCGTGATAATCCTGAAAAATTTGCTCGGTTTCGGCACTTCGTCGCCCCAAGCTTTTATTGCCGCCACGCCGCTGGGTGATGCGAATCAAATAATCTGCCCCGTTCACAGTTTTCCAAGTCATGCCGCCTGCAAACGCCGCCTCGCTGTCTTTTGCCGCTAAATAGGCTTGGTAAGTCTGCTGATAGTCCAGCAAGACACGGGTTTCATTTGGACTTAATACACTGTAATACATCGTTTTTCCTTTCTTTTAATGCTTTTTGACATTTTGAAAGGAAAAACAATAAAAATCAATAGATATAGATAATTTTTAACACATTGCTGCTGCGATCACTCACATTCAATGTCCAAGGCAGATTCGCATCAGCGAAACAGCACGGTAGCACGCAATGTTTATTGGGCTGTATGTAAATTATTTGTTAAATCAATCAATTGGAGCAATACGCTTCGCTGATTGTACCCCACGGTTCTAACAGCCAACGTCCTATGAAATCAAATTCGTGCGAATCTGTCGCACCTACACCCCGTCATTCCCGCGTAGGCGGGAATCCAGTGGTTTTCAAAAGTCCCCGCGCAGCGGACGAAATGAAGCGGTCATTGTTTTGTCCTGCGGCGTTGTCGGGTTCGTTGCGAAAGGCAGAGAGGTGAAGTCATCATGCGCGTCGATCACGGCAAGGGTGTCAGCAAAATTCACATGCTCAGGTGTAGTGACGAGAGTGTGCAGGAATGATTCACGGGTAAAGGTCGTCGTTAAAGGGGCAGGCTCAAATCATCCATCAACCACATGCCCCATTTTACCCGATCTGACTTCACGCCCTGCCACCTCGTCTGTTTTCAGGATGGAGTCAAGGTGACAAGAAGGTGTCACGCGCTCAAAACCAAGACCGCTTAGGATGAATTTAATTCACCTTGAAATAGCTTGCGTTAAATCACTTTGGAGTAGTTCGAGGTTTTTTGGCGGGTGCGCAAATAGTGGTCGAATATCATGCAAATATTGCGGATCAGCATCCGTCCTTTTGGTGTGACGGTGATTTTATCCGTAGTGAGTACTAACAATCCTTCGAGTTCGTACTCGTGCAATTCTGTTAATTCGGTGGCAAAGTAGCTGTCGAAGTCTATGTTAAACTCGGCGTTTAGGCGGGATTTGGTGAGTTCAAAGTGGCACATCAGGTCTTGAATAATCTCACGGCGCACGCTGTCGTCATCATTCAATTCCATGCCGCGCATAATCGGCAGTTGGTTGTTGTCCAGCGCAGCATAGTATTTTTCCAAGTCACGGAAATTTTGGCTGTAGGTAGCACCCACTTTACCAATCGCGCTCACGCCCAACGCGATTAGGTCGCAATCAGAGTGGGTGGAATAGCCTTGGAAGTTGCGATGCAAGCGGCCTTGACGTTGTGCTATTGCCAGCTCATCTTCAGGCTTGGCGAAGTGATCCATGCCGATATACACATAACCTGCATCGGTGAGTTTTTTCACTGCCATGCCAAGGATGTCCAGTTTGACTTGCGGAGCGGGCAAGTCTGCCTCATGGATGCGGCGTTGTGGCATAAATAAGGTGGGCATGTGGGCGTAATTGTAAATCGACAGGCGATCTGGATTGGCGGCAATGACGCGATCTAGCGTCGTACCAAAGCCCGCCAGGGTTTGCTTAGGCAGGCCGTAAATCAAGTCTATGCTGACCGATGTAAAGCCGTTGGCACGTGCGGCATGGATAATGCCGAGGGTTTCTGCCTCGCTTTGGATACGATTAACCGCGCGTTGCACTTCATCGTCAAAGTCCTGCACACCGATACTGATGCGATTGAACCCCGCCGAACCTAACAAAGCGATGGTTTCATCGGTCACTTTGCGTGGGTCGATCTCAATGGAGTATTCACCGTCTTCCACCAGCGTGAAGTGTTCCCGTATGCCCGCCATCACAGCGCGGATTTCATCGTCACTCAAAAAAGTCGGGGTGCCACCACCAAAATGCAGTTGCGCAATGACTTGCCCTTTGCCCAACATGGCCGCTTGCATTGCCATTTCTTTTAGCAAATAGCGCACATATTCGGCAGATTTACTGCGGTCTTTGGTAATGACTTTGTTGCACGCGCAATAAAAACACAGCGTATTACAAAAAGGAATGTGGATATACAAAGACAGCGGACGACCGACACCGCCATCGGTTTCGCGCTTGGCAAGCCATTGTTGATAGCTTTCCGCATTAAACGCATCGGTAAAACGATCCGCCGTGGGGTAGGAGGTATAACGCGGGCCATTTTTATCTAGCCGACGAATCAGCTCTAAATCCAAGTCTAATTGCGTGTTAATTGCCATGAGATCAACTGCCTAAATTGAAGGAATTGTCGAACTATACCAGCTCTATGCTATGCGGCAAATTGCAAACCGTAAGATAGCGTCATTTTCGGATTATTTTATCGGCAAGATTTTCAAAATTCCTTTAAGCTACGCGGCTTTTCCGAATTGGGTTCGGTGACTCGCCAAGATAAGGTGCTGCACCGTTGAGTTAAGTAGGTAAGTCTGCTTTTTTGAAATCCGTTAAATCACAGGGAGTTATGTATGGCACAGTTCACGATCACCGCAGCCGAAGGTAAAATGGCAAGATGGCCACACGAGATTTTTCTAATCAATCTGATTTTTAACCATGTATTTTTATTCTGCATCAGCATTTTTTTATCTAAGAGCTATCCTTACTCAATAACCCTCGCCCCTATCGCCTCTTTTGCAATTATTGCTTATATCGAGTTCAAATCCAGAGCCATCGCCACAAGTAACGCGATGTGGTTTGTGAAAGCACATTGGCAAATCGGTGCGCGACGCAATCGTATTTTCATGGCGTTGCTGTCGGTGACGTGCATTATTTCTGGTGGCGGCATTTATCTATCTGCGGCACAACATTGGAACGCCATCGCGACTAAAGCACTGATCGGTGGCTTTGGACTGTTGCCTTTTATGGTGGCACTGCTTGTTTTGGTGGTTTTGGGCAACGACTCGGTATATCAGGCTCGTGATGGAAAACTACCTGACAACTACCTCGCCAAGAACCCACATCTACAACCCGCTTAATCATTTTTAACTCACTAAAAATCAATATGGAACGTAAAGTACTTTGGGGCATCGGCATTGTGTCGCTTTTGCTTTTTTTCACCTCATTTTTCTGGACAGGCGAGCCGATCAAGAAAACCGACTTTCCTTGGCATCTTGAACATCCTACGGCGGATACATTGCGTATTTTTGGACTGACGCTCGGAAAAAGCAGCGCGGAAGATGCCGATAATATATTTAGCGAAGAATCACATGCCACCTTATTCAAATCACCTACAGGTGAATTGGTGATGGAAATGTTCTTCGAGGAAGTGCGTCCAGCGGGATTGAAGGCGAAAATTGTGATGGTCATCGACGTGAATGAACGCGATATTCACGCGATGTATGAACGCGGCGCACGAATGAGTAGCACAGGGAGCGGTAAGAAAATCACCCTTGCCCCTGAAGATGTCATGCGTGTGCGTAAAATGCCCATCACCAGCTTGACGTATATGCCCTCGATTAAGATAGAGGACGATATATTTATCAAGCGTTTTGGACAACCTACGCAACGGGTTAAAGAAAAGAAAACAGGAACCATACACTGGCTGTATCCCAAAGAAGGCGTGGATATTGCACTGGGCGGAGCTGAAAAACCTGTGATCCAATACATTTCCCCTAAAGACTTTGGGATACTCTCCGCGCCGCTGTTGGCTAATGGTGATGTGATCGAAGCAAAATAGTTTTAGGTTTGCGCAATACAATGCAGGTCGAACGAAAGTCCGACCTGCTTTTATTTTGTGCGGTCTATGAAGGGGTATTTGGTCGTTAGTTGGCGGGGAAAGCGTATTATGACAATACTGCTCGATGCCATCGTGCGCCGCTGCGGTCAACGGCTCTTGCAATGCCGCCAACGTCACCGACTCGTTGGCATAGATCGCCACGCAGCTTGCGTACTGGCAAAGCTGCTCACTTTGTTCGGTAAAGACTTCAGTCCTGCGCTAAGCGGTTCACTGGCGTTCATATGCTCTTGTACCAATTGTTGGTAGCGTTTGACCAAGCGTGGGTCTAGCCCTGATTGTGTTTTTTAAAGTCATCGCCTATCCTGCCATTACTTCACGAACTTGTGTAGATACCTATGCTCACCATTGTAGCTGGAAATGTTGGAATGTTAGAACTGACCCCCGCGACCCCGTTAGGACCCGCTGACCCCCGCGACCTGGGCATGTAATTGTCAAGAAAATGAAGACGATTGAAGAGAAAATTATGTGAGAGGTAGCAACTTTATTTCCGAAAAACACAAACCATACTCGTAATTTCTACTTTATCCCTTCCCATTGCAGCATATTTACTATGTAATTTCCCAAATGTTTCTGGAGGAATTTCACCACGCTCTACTTCCAGAACCTCAACGGTAAATCCAACACTGCTTGCTATATCTACAATCTCGTGTGCCCGTAATCGATTGCACAGCCCATCCGACCAGCGTTCATCTTCTTGAAGAAAAGACCACATATTATACCCATTCCGATCTCTATATACCCTATGATCTGCTAAATCTATAGAATGAACAGAAATACCTCCTGGTTTTAATATTCTGTACATCTCGCTCATTCCTCCTCTAAAATCAGCGATATGTTCAAGAGTTGCTCGGGAAGATGCAAAAGAGATACTCTCATCTGCAAGCGGTGTGGCTTGTAGATCTCCAATAATATATTCTAACCCTGTCTGTACTACTCCTCGATGAAGGTCACCTTGTTTTAATGCAGGAATATTAAATGAGTATATTCGCTCTAAAAATTGTTGCGGATCCTGTCCTGTCATGTTCCAGCGTTGAGGCTCAAGTGCACAAGCTGCCAGTAAATCATAGAGTGCTTCTGCTGCTCTTCGTGTATTTGTCCCACTTCTATCAAAAGCAATGCTAGGGGTAAGACCATTAAGATACATGATAGTTGTTACACCAAGCGGATGATAAGGACCACTTCCAATTTCTAAATATGAACCACCTTCTCCTGACGCACCATACCGAGCAAACCCAGATACTGCTTGTGATGAGACATCATATACCCTTTCCGGTCCTTGTCTCCAAACGATGTCATTCCAAAGATTTCTTCTACCTTCAGTATACTTTTCATCATACTGTCGATGACTTACTGTACTTGTTCTTTCAGGATGTACCATACTATGCACATGACTCAGATCACTGTTGTGACGCGTGACGGGGTCAGTTCTAACATTCCAACATTCATTCATCTCTCCCATTGTTTTCCCCTTCGATTTTTCTCACCGCACGGCTCACGGTACTGACCCCGTGGTTCCGACTACCAACTAGCGACTACCAACTAGCGACTAGCGACTAGCGACTACCAACTAGCGACTAACGACTAACGACTAACGACTAACAGCTTATCCCATCTTTAACATTCCCCCCACCAAAACCCACTGATTTCAGCCTTTGTTTTATTAAATACTGTTAATAATCAATGGTGGCATTTTAAAAAGCGTTTTGTTGTGCCATAATATTTTTCTTTTTCTGGTTTTCCCTCTTGCTTTTCCTGTAATAT
>JBASWK010000075.1:0-3520 GCA_049276435.1 Gallionella sp.
AATGGCACTTACTTAAGCCAAATCATTGGCAAACTCCCTCCCCTTCAAGGGGAGGGGTGGGGATGGGGGTGTGTGCAGAGAACGAACCCATCCCCATCCTAATTGCCCCCTCGCTTCGCTCTCCCCCCTCTGAAGGGGAAGGAACAAGACCTCGCGTCCCTTGTTCGGAGAGGCGGTTTTGCCCTTCTCCCTTCCCTCTTTACCCTTCTCAACAAAAGGTATGTTAGTTATTTCTTGCTCCCTAAGGGGAGGGACGCGCTGTTATGGGGTGTCAATCAACGGGGTAGCGTTTTTTGACCCTACGTCATTTTTGAATAGGAGTACCAAATGAATACATTCGCAAAATTTAAATCAGTCGGTATTGCGCTCTTGGTGGTGGGTGGATTAACCGCCTGTGACCAGCCAGGACCTGCCGAAACCGCAGGTAAAAAACTGGATCAAACGGTCAATAAAGCAGGTGACAAAATCGCCGATACCGCTGATAAAGTGGGTGACAAAGTCACGCAACAGACCAATCAGGCGGGTGTTGTGCTTGAGGACGCTGAAATAACGACCAAGATCAAAGCCGCCATCTTTGCCGAGCCTGGTTTGAGTACCTTGCAAATCAGTGTGGACACGCTCAAAGGCGTGGTCACTTTAAGCGGGTCGGTCGATACGCAACAAAATAGTGATCGCGCCAAGGCATTAGCGGGTGCGGTTTTGGGGGTTAATGAAGTTAAAAATCAACTGGTCTTAAAGTCAATTAAATAATTTGGGCAAGTCGCCCTATCATCAAAGGAGAATCACATGGAAATTCAAGAAGCTTATAAGCACAAAATGGCGGCACAACTGCATGAATGGAATGCTGAAATCAGTTTGCTGGATGCAAAAGTTGAAAATGCCAGCGTGGATATGGAAATCAAGCGCGCCCAAGCATTGCACGAACTGCGCGCCAAACAACATACCGCCTCCGTCAAATTGCAAGAACTGGAAAAATCCAGCGGTGCTGCATGGGAGCAAGTGAAAGAAACGGCTGACCTCATCTGGGAAGACCTGAAATCGGGCATTGCAGACGCACGAGCCAAGTTCAAATAACTAGCCCATCTAAGCCCTAAATAATGAGGCGGCTACCCTGCGTAGCCGCCTTATTTTCCATCAGAAGGTCACTATCATGAATTTTAAACTCATCCTGATCGCGTTTCTCATCAGTCTGACCGTGATTTTTATTGTACAAAATGTCGGCATCGTCGAGATCAACTTCCTATACTGGCGCGTGTTCATGTCGAGCGCATTGCTGATATTTTTCGCGCTGTTAACGGGATTTATTTTAGGCTGGTTTATGCACGATCACTTCCTGCATCGGCAATCCAGACGTAATTTGATGAACACAATGAAAAAATACGAATAACGCGCGTAGCCCGTCTGCAATACGGGATTTGAGGCGAAGGCGGGGGATTCCCGTATTGCAGACGGGCTACGTCGAGCAGTAGGGTGCGCCGTGCGCACCTTTTATTGCTTGCCGCGTGCGCACGGCGCAGCCTACTAAACCTCAGCGCGACGATTTTTAGCCCCTATCTGCCTATTTCAATTCGATATTTAGAATGTCGAGCAGCTCATCTACTTTGATCGGTTTGGTGATATAGCGGGCGAATCCTGCTTGCATGCCGAGTTCAAAATCTCGTGACATGGCATTCGCGCTGATGGCGACAATCGGGATATGCGCGGTTGTGGGATCCTTGCGCAAAATACGCAGTGCTTCGATGCCGCTGATGTCGGGTAAATTGATGTCCATTAAAATCACCTCTGGGAGGTGGGCGCGGGCGAGTGCGATGCCTTCGGCGGCATTGTGTGCGCTGAACATTTTGACATTGGGGTATACCGCAATAATCTGCTCGACTAACATCAGATTTGCCAGATTATCTTCTACATACAACAAGGTGCGCAGTGCCATGCTTTTCTTTGCGAACACGATATTTTCTGCGGATGAATGGCGATCGTCTCGAACTGGGGGCGCGTCGCGCAGCAACTCTATCCAGAATTCGCTGCTCACCCCCACCGTGCTTTTCACCCCAATACTCCCCCCCATCAGTTCAACCAATTGCTTGGTGACTACCAGACCGATGCCCGTGCCTTCTTTGGCACTACTCTCTTGCCCTAAGCGATTGAAGGGCTGAAACAGTTGTGCCATCTGTTCCGTCGATAATCCCGCACCGCTATCTTTCACGCAGATACGGAAGTGATTGGGGCTGCTTTCTATGCAGCACACCTCAACCGCGCCTTGCGTGCGGTTATATTTAATCGCATTGGATAGCAAATTGATAATCGCTTGCTTGAGGCGGGTTCGATCCACATGGACAAACCAAGAGGATGCAAAGGGTAAAAAATGGATCGGAATGGCATTTTTGCGTGACAAGGGTTCAATCATGGCTTGGCATTCGCGCATCAGTTCCGTCAGCGATACCGACTCTAACGACAGGGTGAGCTTGCCCGCTTCGATCACCGAGAGGTCCAGAATTTCGTTAATCAGCTCTAGCAAATACCATCCCGCTTTAATAATCTGTTGCAGCCTGAGCATCTGCGTATCCGTGGGGGACGGTGAGCCAATCTCTAGCAATTGGGCAAACCCCAAGATGGCATTGAGCGGCGTGCGCAGCTCATGGCTCATGCTGGACAGAAAATTGGATTTAGCGAGATTGGCTTTTTCAGCAATTAACTTGGCTATCTCCAATTGAGATTGGGTTGCGCGGAGTTGTTCGGCGAGTATTTGGGCTTCAACAGCGGTGACGACGAGGCGTTCATTCGCTTGCTGCAACAGTATTCTGTGGTCGTCGGTCGCAACCTGTCTGGTCTCGGTTGCCGCTTGGCTGGTTTTGGTTGCTGCTTGACTCGTCTCGGTTGCCGCTTGACTAGTTTTGGTTATCGCTTGACTCGCCTCGGTTGCTAATTGTCTGATCTCAGTGGCAGCTTGACTGGTTTTGGTTGCCGTCTGACTCACCTCGGTTGCTAATTGTCTGGTGTCAGTCGCCGCTTGTTTTATTTCTGTCGCGTGCGTTTTCCTGACACGCACACTCGCCGCCTGTCCAAGGTAAGCGGTTGATGGGGCTTGGAGTACGTCAGCTTCGTCCACCTGAGCGAGATGTTCTGGATTAGAAAATGTGGTCATTTTCAGTTTTGTTTATCACCCAAGCCGTTCATAGGATTTTCGTAGGTAAGGTATTATGTACAAGTAATTGGGTATTGAGTTGTTAGTCTCTAGTCGTTAGTTTTTAGTTTGCGGAGTGAAATTTTTTTATTATCTATTTGAATATATTGTAAAAAATATAGTGTCGGACAGGAATGGCACTTACTTAAGCTCAAAACCCCCGATGCGGCACGGATTAACATTTTTTCACCATCCTGTAAAAGCGGGCTGAACTACCGTTCCTTCCCCTTCAGAGGGGGAGAGCGAAGCGAGGGGGCAATTAGGATGGGGATGGGTTCGTTCTCTGCACACACCCCCATCCCCACCCCAACCCTCCCCTTGAAGGGGAGGGAGTTTGCC
>JBASWK010000076.1:0-35075 GCA_049276435.1 Gallionella sp.
ACCATACGCTCCTACCTAGCCACCCTGCACAAACAAGGTGCAAATATCTTCGATGCGCTAATCCAAACCTTCCGTGAATCCCCGCCCCCACCCCGCTTTGCTTGAGAGGGGGCTGAGTAGTTACCAAGATCGTGTCAAAATTTTATTTAGCACAGCCTTATTTGCAGAGCTGATTGAGGTTCTGCAACGACCAAAATTTAAAAAATATTTTTCTAATCAATCTATTGAAAATCTCGTTGCCTTGTTGCACGAAAAAGTTGAATGGATTGAAATCACCGATATTTTTAATGATTGTCGCGATCCAAAAGACAACTTCCTGCTAGATTTGGCGGTGTCAGGACAGGCAAATTACTTGGTTACCAGTGATGCCGATTTGTTGGTTCTTAATCCTTTTCATGGCGTGGAAATTATTTCGTACCCGTTTTTTCAGGATATGCTGCGATCGTAGCGACGTAGGATGTGCCGACAGGCGCATCTGATTAAACGTACAACCAAAGCTGACGCTTACTCCAACCCTTGCCATATTCGTGTACCAATTGTTCTGCAAGCGCACTTAATTACCTGCTGACCATATTCCGCACGTTGACCTTGCAACACCTCGTGCTGAATACGTTTCCCAATCTGCCAATATGAATTAACAAGGAAAAGGGTGGATGCGCACAGCTTTCCACCCTACAGAATTTTCAAATATATCGCGACCAAAACCAGCGCGAGCAATCCTACAATGCGGAGTACGGAATGCCCAAAACGCTTGGGGCCGAGATGATAATTCACCGTTTTTTCACGCTCTGAGGCTGACAGCTTCGACAAATCAAACCCCAACAAGGCTTCGCGTTCAGCTTGGGTGAGCCGCGATTGTTTGTAAAGAAAGCGCAAAGATTGCCCCACAATCACAAGCCCGCCCGTTAGCAATGCAATTTGTTCCCAATCCATTGTTTAACCTTTCTGTCGTTGGTAGGTTGGGTTGAGCGGAAGCTGCGCCCAACGTTTACCGCGTGGTTGTGTGAGTTTGTTGGGCTTCGCTGCGCTCAACCCAATTTACGCGGGCTATTGAGGTTTAATGTCCACAACTAAAGGGGAAACCAATGAGCAGGATTGAATGGCAGAAGGTGGTTCCGAGAGTGCTTTGGTAATTATTGAAGAATGATAAATAATAAAATCCATTTCGTTAAAAACTTCAACGTAATAGACAGTTTTGGGGGCCACGGTAAGTGTGGTAGCTCTATTCAAGATAGCCCCACTTGAGAAATCCCATTTGGTCTTAATTTCATAAGTACCAGCCAAAAGATGAACCACGGTGTATGTTTTAGTAGGAAGCTCTGCTACTGTTTTCGAGTTGATGACAATATCGGGTTTGAGGAAGTATGGCGGGGTACTCAAGCGATAAATGTACACAGTTGCCATGTTGGGTGAAGAGGGAGTGGCAGGCATAAAAGCTTGTTTATTGGGTGTCGTTGAGCAACCCGTCAATCCCATCAATAAAAATGAAAATGCAATTAGAATTTGCCGCATGTTAATCACCTCAATATAGAAAAACGTATGGATTGTACCGATAAAATATCGCCGAAAATCATGCCTAATCCAACCAATTTACTGACAACCTCTTTCGTTACGACAATATGTGGCGCGAAGCATCGTAATATACACCAAGTATACGCATCAATTTCTTTATATTTCAATAAGATGCGCCTATCGGCACATCCTGCATTTTGCAATCAAACTGTAGGTGCGAATTCATTCGCACGGGTTTACGACTACCAAAAAGCGTGCGAATAAATTCGCACCTACGCCCCCAACAATGCCACCAACCCCGCTTCATCCAATACCGTCACCCCCAACGCTTGCGCTTTTTCCAACTTGCTGCCCGCTTCTTCGCCTGCGACGACGTAGTGGGTTTTTTTCGAGACGCTGCCGCTGACTTTTGCGCCTAGGGCTTCGAGTTTGGCTTTTGCTTCGTCGCGGGTGAGGTTGGGGAGTGTGCCTGTTAAGACAAAGGTTAGTCCGCTTAAAGGTAAATGCTCGGCGAGTTGGTGTTCTTGCCACGAAACGTATAGACGTAGTTGCTCGATGACTTCGCGGTTATGGCTTTCGGCTAAGAAGTCCACCATGCTTTGGGCGACGATGGGGCCGACATCGCGGACTTGTTGCAGGCGGTCGAAGTTGGCTTCGAGCAGTGCGTCCAGCGTGCCGAAATGCAGTGCTAAATCTTTGGCGGTGGATTCGCCGACGTTGCGAATACCGAGGGCGAAGATAAAGCGCGCCAAGGTGGTTGTGCGGCTGTGGGCTATGGCGGCAAGCAGGTTTTGCGCGGATTTTTCGCCCATGCGCGGCAGGGTGATAAGTTGGTCTAGGGTGAGGGTGTAGATGTCGGCGGGGGTGTGAATGCGCCCTTCATCGACCAATTGCTCCACCAGTTTGTCGCCCAAGCCTTCGATGTTCATGGCGCGGCGGCTGGCGAAATGGCGCAGGGCTTCTTTGCGTTGTGCGGCGCAGGACAAGCCGCCCGTGCATCGCCACACGGCTTCGTCTGCTTGTTTGGCGAGGTGCGCGCCGCATTCGCAGTGCGTGGGCATGACGAAAACTTGCGCATCGGCAGGGCGTTTTTCCAACACCACGCGGGCGACTTCGGGAATGACATCGCCCGCCCGCCGCACGATCACGGTGTCGCCGATGTGAATGTCTTTGCGGCGGATTTCGTCTTCGTTGTGCAAGGTGGCGTTGGTGACGACCACGCCGCCGACTTGCACGGGACTGAGCCGCGCCACGGGGGTAATCGCGCCCGTACGCCCGACTTGCACGTCAATCGCCAACAAGGTGGTTTCGGCTTCTTCAGCGGGGAATTTATGCGCAATCGCCCAACGCGGGGCGCGGGACACAAAGCCTAATTGCGCTTGTTGATTAATTTCGTTGACTTTGTACACCACGCCGTCGATGTCGAATGGCAAGTGTGCGCGCTGTTCGCCGATGTCGCGGTAATAGTCCAACAAGCCTTGCGCGCCACGCACCACGCGGCACAAGTCCGTCACAGGCAAGCCCAAAGTTTTCAGCCATGCCATTTGCGCGGCGTGTTGGGTGGGCAAGGTCGCACCTTCGCATAAGCCCACGCCGTAAGCGAAAAAGCTCAAGCGGCGTTTGGCGGTGATGCGCGAATCCAATTGCCGCAACGAACCCGCCGCCGCATTGCGCGGATTGGCGAAGATTTTTTCGCCTTTGTCTTGCTGCGCGGCGTTGAGTTTGGCGAAATCGGCTTTGAACATCAGCACTTCGCCACGGACTTCCAGCGCGGCAAGTGGCGGTGATAAACGCAAGGGAATCGCCCGCACGGTGCGCAAATTTTCCGTCACTTCCTCGCCTGTCGCACCATCGCCGCGCGTCGCGCCTTGGACAAACACGCCGTTTTGATAGGTTAAGGTAATCGCCAGTCCGTCAAATTTGGGTTCAACCGCGTATTCGACTACCTCCTCGCCCAACGCTTCACGGATGCGCGCATCAAATGCCAGCACTTCGCCGTCGCTAAAGGCGTTGTTCAACGACAACATCGCCGTGCGGTGTTGCACTTCGGCGAAGGCAGAAACGGGTTTGCTGCCCACGCGTTGGGTCGGGCTGTCGGGGGTGAGGAGTTCGGGGTATTGCGCTTCGAGGGCTTGCAAGTCACGGAATAATTGGTCGTATTCCGCGTCGGAAATTGTGGGATCGTCTAAGACGTAATAGCGGTGGTTATGTTGTTCAAGCTCGGCGCGCAAATGTTGGATTTGGACGCGAGCTTGGTCAATGGCGTGGCTGAATAAGTCGGACATGGTGATTTTGTGAGGTTAAATGATGACGATTCCCTCTCCCCCAACCCCTCTCCCGCAAGCGGGCGAGGGGAGTTTAAGCAAAGTGTTGCAAAGATTTTCCCGCTGGCGACACAGATTGAACCCGCGCATCCTTAACGCACAAACTCCCTCGCCCGCTTGCGGGAGAGGGCTGGGGAGAGGGTGTGGTTTTGATGTTAAGCAAACAACCGTCGTGCATGGGTACTGCCAGGGGTGATGCCATTTTCAAACATGCGCGCTTCGACCTCGGCGATTTGGCTGCGGATCGCGGCGAGTCCTGCTTCGTCCAAGGTGATTAAATAGTCATCGACTAAGTTTAAATTTAATTCGTCTGCCAATTGCAGCGCGACATTGAGCATCAAATCAAACTGTCCCAATGGATCACTAGCACGCGGCACATCCAGCAACAAGGTCACGCCTGCCGTTTTCAGCTCTTGCAGATTGTGATGCTGGAATAGCTCGTTATGCTGGTTAATCAAACTAAACAAACTGTGACCTTGGATATTGAGCAAATGAAACGCGCCATCGGCTTCCAAGCTCATATTTTCGGCCGCCGCCGCTTGTGCGATTTGCGAGCCAAGCAACAGGCGACCATCCACAGGCATGAGGTTAATCCCCACCATTTTATCGACTTCCACACAGAATTTATCCAACTCCTGCGCTTGTTGCAGACGCGCTTGAGCATCAGGAAGGGTAAATTCAGCGGACAAGGTTCTTTCCATGTCGCGCATCAATTCCATAAAGCTCGCCATTTTGAGCGTACTCAACACCCCGCCTCGATCTAACATCTGCAAGGCAATCCGAAATTGAGTGTAGAAAACGGCACTTTCGGGAATCACGCGCTCCCAATGGGGCGCATTTTCGGTCAAGCCACAGACTTGCAAAGGTTTGCCAAAATCAAATTTGCAGGGCCAGAGCGCGCTCAATAACGCAGCGGTGCCAGGGTAGTTTAAATGAATTTCCACGACATAATCACTGCGTTCATTGAACAACTGGCAGGTATCCAAGGCAGGCGGTGGCGCGACGATTTCAGCGGTGGGGTCTACTCTGGGTTCGGGCGAGGGCGCGTCTGCCGCCTGAGATTCGGCTTCTTCTTTTACCAGTGGATGTTCTAGCCAATGTTCCAGTTGGTGCGCAAATTTGCTCTGTGCTAATTTTTCAGAAAGCGGCTGAAACATGCTGATGACAGGCGCGTCATCGCGTGCCGCTTTGGGCTTACTGCGATTTTTAGTCCCCATTCTGCGACTATATTCCCGCTGCTGCCATCGCCCGTAGCCATACACGGCGGCAATCGCGCCTAGCCCTGCGATCAGCAACGCGATTTGTAATTCACTCATCCTTCATCTCCTCATTCACTGCGCATCCTGCGCAATTCGCCATCACAGCGTCGAAAATTTTTTTAGGGCAATGGGATTGGTCAATTCGACTTGCTCCCGTCCCAATTTGACCCAACCTTGCTCAGCAAAGGCTTTCAATAACCGACTCACGATCTCGCGCGCGCAACCTAATTCATCCGCCAACGCTTGATGTGTGGCGTGTATCGGGCTGGTTTTGTGTAGCAACAGCCCCGCCAAGCGTTGATCCAACTTTTGAAATGCGACCGCTGAAATCAGCTCCATCAAATCGGTTAAGCGTTCGGAAAACAATTCAAACACATAGCGGCGAAAACCTGCATCTTGGCTAAACCATTGATGAAACACCGACGCAGGCAAAAACAACATGTCTAAATTCTCTTCGGCAATGCCACGCGCCAAATAACGCGTATGTCCCAACAAGCAACTGCTGGTCAAAATACAACTTTCGCCCGCCACCACGCGATACAACAACAGCTCACGCCCGCTTGCCGCCGCCTTAATCACCCGAATCGAGCCAGACAACACCAGCGGAAACCCTTGGCAGGCTTGTTGTTCATCAAACACCACCGTGCCAGCGGGGATGACCATCCGTTTTGCCGCACCCAACAACGCCGCACGCTCGGCTTCGGGCAGGTCGCGCAGCATGGGGTAGCATTGCAATACGGAGAGGTCGTTCATGCTTAGGCTTCGGGGCGCATTTGCGGGAACAAAATCACGTCGCGGATGCTGGCACTGTCGGTCAGCAACATAATCAAACGGTCGATGCCGATACCCTGCCCAGCCGTGGGGGGCAAGCCATATTCCAAGGCGCGCACATAATCGTTGTCTTTAAACATCGCTTCTTCATCGCCCGCATCTTTGGCGGCAACTTGCGCATCAAAACGTGCCGCTTGGTCTTCCGCGTCGTTCAACTCGGAGAAGCCATTTGCCAATTCACGCCCCACCACAAACAGCTCAAAGCGTTCGGTGATGTGCGGATTTTGGTCACTGCTGCGTGCCAAAGGCGACACTTCCACGGGGTAATCAATAATGAAAGTCGGTTCAAACAACAGCGTTTCCGCCAATTCTTCAAATAACGACAACTGCAAGCCGCCGATGCCATCTTCGGGTTTGTATTTCGCTTTCAAGTCTTCCAACTGATTGACGACGAAATCGCGGTCATTCAATTGCTCGGTGGTGAATTGCGGATGGTATTTTTGAATCGCTTGCACCATGGTCAAACGGTGGAACGGCTTGCCCAAATCCAACGCTCTGCCTTGATAAGTGATTTCCGTTGTGCCCAACACTTTCAACGCCACTTCGCGAAACAGGCTTTCGCTGAAGTCCATCAAATAGCGGTAATCGCGATAGGCTTCGTAGAATTCCAACATGGTGAATTCAGGGTTGTGGCGCGTCGAAAGTCCTTCGTTGCGGAAATTACGATTGATTTCAAACACTTTTTCAAAACCACCGACCACCAAGCGTTTCAAATACAACTCAGGCGCGATGCGCAGATACATTTTCATATCCAACGCGTTGTGATGCGTTTCAAACGGTTTTGCCGACGCGCCACCAGGAATGGCGTGCATCATGGGCGTTTCCACTTCCATATAACCGTGGCGCACAAAAAAGTCGCGGATGGCTTGGATAATTTGCGTGCGTTTTTTAAACACCTCGCGGGCATCAGGATTGGTAATCAAATCCAAATAGCGTTGGCGATATTTTTGCTCTTGGTCGCTCAAGCCGTGGAATTTTTCAGGCAAAGGACGCAAAGATTTGGTCAATAAACGCACGTTCGCCACGCGGACGGACAACTCGCCCGTTTTGGTTTTAAACAACACCCCCTGCGCGCCCAAAATATCGCCCAAGTCATAATGTTTAAACTCACTGTGCAACGCCTCACCCGTGTCGTTATTGCTGATAAACAACTGAATGCGCCCGCTCATGTCCTGTACCGTCGCAAAACTCGCCTTGCCCATCACGCGTTTTAACATCATCCGACCCGCCACCGCCACTTGAATATGCGCGGCTTCTAGCTCTTCAGGCGTTAAATGTTCATATTGCGTGTGCAACTCACCCGCCATATGCTCGCGGTCAAAATCATTGGGAAAAGCCACGCCCGCTTGGCGAATCGCCGCTAACTTATGACGGCGTTCGGTAATAATCTGGTTCTCGTCTGCGTGGGCAATAGGGGTGTCGGTAGTCATAGTGGTTGCGTATCTAATTGAAAGTTAATTGGATTTTAAATTTGCATTGCAAAAGCCGCGTCAAAATGCGCAGAAACACCGCCATTATGCCGCAAACCCTTGATGCGAGACTATATTCCTGTGTCATTTTGCAGCAAACACCCGCCGTCACCGCCTTGTCGTTCAAGCGTATGCGAACAAAATTAAAAACGCCATGACGATTTTAGTTGCCAAACGCGACTTATCATATATAATGCGCCCCGTTCCATCCGCAACACGATGAAACAGTATGCGCCCGTAGCTCAGCTGGATAGAGTACTTGGCTACGAACCAAGGGGTCGGGCGTTCGAATCGCTCCGGGCGCACCAATAGATTCAAAGGGTTAAACAGAAATGTTTAGCCCTTTTTTCTTTTCAAAATCAAAATATACCTCACGGGGGTAAGCTGAGGGGTAAACCAGAAATTTGCTGGGGACACACTATCCTTTTGTTCTTGCGCTTTAAGATGAATATCGTTACGATATTCAAATTATGCACAAAAAACCCAATCCTATCTCCCATGGCGGGACGCGTCCGAATGCGGGACGTAAGTCTGGCTCTAGCCCTTATGGTGAACAAACTCGCGTGATGCGCGTGCCTGAAAGCACGGTCAGCGCGATTTCCGATATGCTCGCCGCGCACAAAGCCAAAATACGCGAGGCGCGATTGCAGCAGGATATTCAACTTCCTGCCTTGGACGCAGCACCCGTACACATCCCGCTATTCAGCCACAAAGTCCCCGCTGGTTTTCCGTCGCCAGCCGATGATTACATCCAAACTCGCCTGAGTCTGGACGAACATCTGGTGCATCGCAAAGAATCCACGTTCTTTGTGCGTGCCAAAGGCAATAGCATGACGGGGGCGGGGATTATGGATGGTGATTTGTTGGTGGTGGATAAATCGCTCACGCCCAAATCAGGCGATATTGTCATTGCCGCGATAGATGGCGAGCTTACCGTAAAACGCCTGATACACTGTGCGGGCGTGGTCAGCCTACACGCAGAAAATCCTCGCTTCAAGGACATCACCTTCAAAGAAGGGCAAGAACTGCAAATTTGGGGCGTGGTCACCTCCTGCGTCACCAAGTTTCAATAAGCCGCCATGACCATTGCGCTAGTGGATTGCAATAACTTTTATGTTTCCTGCGAACGGGTATTTAACCCCAAGCTCGAAGGCAAGCCTGTGGTCGTACTGTCCAATAATGACGGCTGCGCCGTGGCGCGCTCCAATGAAGTCAAAGCACTCGGCATCAAAATGGCGGAGCCGTGGTTCAAACTGGAGAAATTCGCCCGTCAACACGGCATCATCGCCTTATCCAGCAACTACGCCTTGTATGGCGATATGTCCGCACGGGTGATGTCACTGCTGGCGGACTTTTCCCCGCAACAGGAAATCTATTCCATAGACGAATGCTTTTTGAATTTGGACGGATTGCCCGCGCATAGCCTAGTGGAATACGGGCAGCGCATACGACGCACCATCAAGCAAAGCGTGGGCATTCCCGTTTGTGTGGGCATTGCCGAAACCAAAACACTGGCAAAACTGGCGAATCATTGCGCCAAAAAGGGATTGGCGGGGCGTGATAGCGTGTGCGACTTTGGGCGACTGGACGACATGCAGCGCAGTGCTTTGTTTGATAGCCTGCCCGTCAATGATGTGTGGGGAGTTGGAAAGAATATCGCCGAAAAGCTCCAAACCCTCGGCATACACAGCATTGAACAACTCCGCACCGCTGATCCCGACACCCTGCGCGCTCAGTTTTCAATTGTACTATTGCGTACCTTGCACGAACTCAACGGCAAGCCATGTATCGCATTAGAACCCGCCAACACACCCCGTCAACAAATCATGGTGTCGCGCTCATTCGGCACTACCGTCACCAGCTTAGGCGACTTAGCCGAAGCCCTCGCCCACTTCACCACCCGCGCCGCTGAAAAACTGCGCCATGACCAATCATTAACACATAGCCTCAGCGTGTTTATTCAAACCAATCCGCACAAAGAAGACCTGCCGCAATACCAGCGATCCATCGTCGTCCCACTCTTTCAGGCAACCGACAACACACTCCAATTGATACACGCCGCGCAACAAGGCTTGCAAAGCATTTATCGCCACGGCTTCCAATACAAAAAAACGGGCGTATTGCTGATGGGCTTGCAACCCAAAAGCTGTCTGCAAACCGATTTATTCAGCGCACCACGCAGCTCAGAAAAATCCGAAGCCCTGATGCGCACGCTAGACGCAATCAATCGCAAAATGGGGCAAGGCAGCGTCAGCATCGCCGCATCGGGAACAAAGCAACGCTGGGCAATGCGACGAGAAAATAAATCGCCCAACTACACCACCGCATGGGCAGAACTCCCTGTGGCGAGCTGACACGATCTGTCGTGATCCGTGCTTGCAAAATAAAAACGGCTCCCGCAGCGCGTGCGCACCATGCGCAAGCAGCAATTCTCAATTCAGAATACCTTTGTAATCAATTGGTTAAAAATCGTAAAATTCATCAACTTTCAATAAGAACCGCAACTTTGTGAAAATCATAAATTTTTCATGCCAATTCTTGAAAATTTCATTCCAATACACAGAATATTGTGAAAACAACCTGATACTCGCCTCGCTAAGTTTTTATTGTAAATAATAATTGTATTTATAAACAATGCACTATATTCAATTTTTGAACTGAGAATTACTGATGCGCAAGTATTTATCCATCACGATGCGGGTGATTTCTGCTACAGTTTAGGGCGTGTATTTATAGCCCCCCGTGTTACTTAGACGGGAGGCTCGGCACATCACTTATCGGAAAATGTATGAATATAGCGATACTAATTGGAATATCTAAATACAAATCAGAAGCGGCATTACCTGCATGCGCATTTGATGCTAAAAACATGCGCCAATTACTGGTAGCAACCGAGAAATATGATGATATTTATTGTATAAATCAGCATACAGATGCTGCTCAGGTAAAAGAAGAGCTTCGTGCATTTTTTTCAAAATACCAGAGTTCAACCGATATTTCTGAGGCCTTAATTTACTTTTCAGGTCATGGTGTCTACCAGAATGATGCGTTGTTGTGCTGCTCCGATTTTGACGCTGCTCGCCCGTCTACAACTTCAATTAGCAATGCAGAACTTGATGATTTATTAAGGAGTATTAAACCGCAAGTGGCAGTGAAAATTATTGATGCTTGTCAATCTGGCTCTCCATATATCAAAGACGCCAGCAATGGTTTTGAAAAGGCACTAGGTGGAAGTCAATTGAATTCATTCATATGTATGGCATCAAGTCGTCAGGATCAGTCGTCTTATGCATCAAATACCGAAAGTTTCTTTACTTCAGAATGGATTAAGGCGGCACTTTCTAAACAAGACGGGAAAGTTTTTTATCGTGACATACAAGCTGCACTTGCAGATGCATTTGTAGCTAACTCAGAACAAACACCACACTTTGTTAGTCAAGGTACGGGGTTGGAGGTATTTGCTGCAGTAACGGCTGATATGAAGTCCTTAAACGCGGCACGCTCAAAATCAGCACTTCCAGAGAAACAAGATGATGCTATAGCACAATTGATTGAACAAGAAATCGCCAAGAATGATGCAAAATATGTTCCTCATGAGAAGGTTATAACTGCGATTGAGTCAAGCAAGAGTAAGCTTCAAGCCTATTCAATTGCAGATGTGCTTATAAAGAAGTATTACTCTACGGAGTTAATAACGGACATTAGATTATCCAATATACCAAAAGCACGTGCCGTTGCAGATTTCGCGGAGGAGCAGTCATGGCCCAAGCGTTATTTTGTGAAAATTGTTTCTGAGACTTATCAAGCTCGCGTTGCGAAAAAACCGCTACGAGCAATCAATGTGGTTGCCGATCATTTCTTGAGAATGCGTGATGAATTAGAATATGTCAATGAGACTAGATCTCGTCCAGCTCACTTAGAGACAACAGAGACACTGCCTTTTGAGGTGGCGGAGATGACGTATACCTCCACGCATCCCTCACTGCCTATATTTCAAATATACATAGGAATCGTTCATACGTTAACTGAGGTCATGATTTTATCTGCCACGGTTCGCCTTGCGAAAAAAGGATGGTCGCAACGTACGCCAGAACTATCTGATGTACAGTGGAGATATGAGAGCTACCCGTGGGCGGGTGTTGTAAAGAACCCTGAGGAAATTTGGAAAGCCTCTCTTTTGAGGGGCGAAGCTAGTGTTCGTACATACCTTGAATCGCTTATTCCAAAAACAGAGACGCCAGTCGAAGAGGTAGGAGATAAGAAAGGTTAGTCGCGTCAGAGAAGTACATGCACCCGATGCGAAATCTATACGTGCCAACGTGGGCTTGAGCCAAAGCGAATTCGCCCAGTTGATTGGTGTGAAGTTGGCAACCCTTAAAAATTGGGAACAAAACCGCCGCAAACCCTCTGGTGCCGCAGCAGCCTTACTGACCATCGTGGAAAAAGAACCTGATGCCGCTTTGCGGGCGTTGCACTAAATCGACGACCCGAACTTTCCCAGCTCGCGTAGGGCGCAATCGTTATTGCGCCGTATGTGAAATTTAATTTAAATCAAATAATTGGCGCAATGCGCTTCGCTTCGTCGCCCTACCGTAATTTTGCATAATCCATAAACTCACTATGACCCGCACCGAAACCCTAAAACTGCTCCACCAACACAAAGCGCACTTAGTGGCGCAGTTTGGTGTGACTCGCCTTGCGTTATTTGGCTCGACGGCGCGGGATGTGGCGTGGGCGGATAGTGATGTGGACGTGTTGGTGGCGTTTGACGGGGCGGCGACCTCGACGCGGTATTGCAGTTTTATCTTTTTGTTGCATTGCTCGGTGGATTTGGTGACGGAAAAAGCCTTGCGCCCTGAGTTGCGCTCCTTTATTGAAAAGGATTTGGTCAATGTCTGAACGTAAATCGTAGCCCGTATGCAATACGGGGAATTCTCGCTCACATATCACTTCCCGTATTGCATACGGGCTACATCCCCTCGCCATTCCGCATCCACGCCACCGTAGTCCCCACATGAACAGATGCGTGAAATCTGTTATCCTACCTTTTTTATCGGATATGGCGTTGGCGGGTGTGACCTGCACGGGAAAGGTAAGCGATGAGTACAAATGAAATTGCGCTTGGTTTGACGCATAGTTTTGCTGAGGCGTGCGGGGGGTGTTTTATGCCTTGGCAACCCGCGCCAGTGCCGCAGCCGCGTGGTTTGATATTTAATCGCGGACTGGCGCAGGCGTTGGGCTTGGATGCGGATGCGTTGTTTACCGAGCAGGGGGCGGCGATGTTGGCGGGGAATGTCTTGCCTGCGGACGCGCAGCCGTTGGTACAGGCGTATGCGGGGCATCAGTTTGGCAATTTCGCGCCGCAATTGGGCGACGGGCGGGCGTTGTTGTTGGGCGAAGTGGTTGATGCCCACGGGCAACGCTGGGATGTGCAACTTAAAGGTTCTGGGCAAACGCCGTTTTCGCGGCGAGGCGATGGCAAGGCGGCCGTTGGGCCAATGTTGCGTGAGTATTTGCTGGGCGAAGCGATGTTTCACCTTGGCGTGCCGACCACGCGGGCATTGGCGGTGGTGGCGACGGGCGAAGCGGTGCGGCGCGAGCGTGCGTTGCCAGGCGCGGTGTTGACCCGCATCGCCGCCAGTCATCTGCGCGTCGGCACGTTCGAGTATTTCGCGGCACGGCAAGACACGGCGCGGGTGCGGCAACTGGCGGATTACAGCATTCGCCGCCATTACCCTGAACTGGCTGCTGGCGACTATGCCGATTTTCTGCGCGCTGTGTGTGCGCGGCAAGCGTGGCTGGTGGCGCGCTGGATGGCGATAGGCTTTATCCACGGCGTGATGAACACCGACAACATGACCATTTCGGGCGAAACCATAGACTACGGCCCGTGCGCGTTTATGGAGCATTACCACCCCAAGACGGTGTTTAGTTCCATTGACGAACTCGGACGCTACGCCTATGGTCGGCAACCCAAGATCGCGCAATGGAATCTAACCCGACTGGCGGAAACTTTGTTACCGTTGTTGGATGCAGATGAAACGCGGGCAGTGGCAATCGCGGGCGGCATCATCGCCAACTTTCAAACTCAATATCAAACGGCGTGGTGCGACGAAATGCGCCGCAAACTGGGCTTGCGCGGTGAAGAAAACGCGGACGCAGCCTTGGCGCAAGATTTTCTCGCGCTAATGGAAACGGCGCAGGCGGATTTCACCCTGTCTTGGCGGTATTTGATAGCCGCAGCGGCGGGCGACGAAACCCGTTTGCGCGCTTTGTTCCCCGCGCAAAACCAAACACCACTCACCCACTGGCTCACGCGCTGGCAACAACGCCTAGGCGACGCGCCCGACCTCGCCGCGATGCGCCGCGCTAATCCCTATCTGATTCCGCGCAACCACCAAGTCGAAGCCGCCCTCGCCGCCGCCAGCGACCACAACGACCTCGGCCCCTTTCGCAGCTTACTCGCCGCGCTGTCTCAACCATACGACGAACACCCCGACCATCAACCCTATGCTGCTCCCGCCCCACGCGACTACACCGCGCATTACCACACTTATTGTGGGACGTGAGTTGGTCGCTCAAAGGCATAACTCCAAGTGGCGGGATTATAGCCAGCGTCGAGATCATTGTTTAGTCAAGCAAGACTTGTAGTTCCCCTTGTTCCAGGTGGTTTTTTGCGGGTGGTTGGTTTGAAAAATAGTCTGGTAGCGGATGGAGCTGGTTTAAGGGAATGCCGCCATTTTGTTTATCTCGTATTATTTGCAAGATAAGTGCGAATTCAGGTTGAACATTTTTGCAGGTTTCGGTAGAATCCCCGCTCTTTTGAAAATCGGTTGGAGTAGAGTTATGGCACGTGTCTGTCAAGTGACGGGAAAAGGTCCTATGAGTGGGAACAATGTTTCTCATGCGAATAATAAAACGAAACGTCGTTTCTTGCCTAACCTGCAACGTCGTCGTTTTTGGGTTGAAAGCGAAAACCGCTGGATCAGCCTACGTTTGACGAATGCAGCGTTGCGCACCATCGACAAAAACGGCATTGATGCTGTGTTGTCAGACATGCGCGCCCGTGGCGATAGCATCTAAGGAGAGAAGAAATGCGCGAAAAAATCAAATTGGAATCCAGTGCTGGCACAGGTCATTTCTACACCACCACTAAAAACAAACGCACCACACCGCAAAAGCTCGAAATGAAAAAATTCGATCCTAAAGTGCGTAAACACGTGATGTATAAAGAAACCAAGCTGAAATAATTTCAGACTGATTTTCAATAAAGACCCGCTTCGGCGGGTTTTTTGTTGATGGCATCAGGATGTCTTTTGTGCGGACGCAGCCTTCCAACCACCAACTAAGGGAGCAAGAAATAACTAACATACCTTTGTGGAGAAGGGTAAAGAGGGAAGGGAGAAGGGCAAAACCGCCTCTCCGAACAAGGGACACGAGGTCTTGTTCCTTCCCCTTCAAGGCATAGGTATCTACACATATTAATTTATTTAATAATCATTGAGTTATATGTGTTTTTTCATTGCTATTGCAAACTAAACGCTATGTGGGAGCGCAATTTATTGCGCGATAGCCTCTTGCAACACCCTTCGCGCAATAAATTGCGCTCTACATTCCCTGATTTTTAGTTAAATTTCAATGGGTTAAAAGTTGTGTAGATACCTATGCCTTCAAGGGGAGGGTAGGGGTGGGGATGGGTTGTTTCTGCCGCGCACTGTAAAGCTATCCAGATACGGATGTTGGCGTGCCAGCGAGTTGCCGACTGCGTAGTCGTTGCCATAATCGTATTTCCGCATCGGTCATCTGTTTGCCGATGATCGTGCTCTACCCCATCCCCACCCCAGCCCTCCCCTTGAAAGGGAGGGGGTCTTGTTTCACCCACTGTAAAGCACATAGAACCAAATTTGTGTAGAACCCTATGCGCTTCACCCATCCCGTCCCGCACCCCTAGGCTTATGCGGCGCGTGAGCAAATAGTCGGTCATATAGCCAGCGGGGGAGTATTTTGAGTAGGTTGCCGACTAATCCCATTTGCCAAGGAATCACGGTAAAGGTTGTTTGTCGGGCAATAGCACCTGCGATGCGGCGGGCGGCTTCGTTGGTTTCTAAAATAAACGGCATGGGGTAGGGGTTGACGGCGGTCATGGGGCTTTTGATATAGCCTGGGCAAATGGTGGTCACTTTGATGCCGCTGTGGCGTAGTTCTACGCGCAGGGATTCTAAATAGCTAATCGCGGCGGCTTTTGAGGCGGAATAGGCACTGGCTCCTGGTAGCCCGCGAAATCCTGCCACACTGGCAATGCCGACTAAGGTGCCGCGCTTTGCATCGCGCATGGGGCGCAAAAACGGCTGGAAGGTTTTGACCATGCCCAACACGTTGATGTCCATGACGTGTTGAAACGCGTCTAAATCTTCGGGGTATTCGGTCAAGGTACCGACACTGACCCCCGCGTTGGCGATCACGATGTCGGGGCAGCCCACGCGTTGGATAAAATCCTGTGCGGCGTGTTGGAGTGCTTTGACATCGCGCACGTCCAAAACGTAGGGATAAACCTGCTGGGGGAATTCATCGCACAGCGTTTGCAGCAATTCGCCGCGACGGGCAAAGGCGGCGACCGTCGCACCTTGTTGTAAATAATGGCGTGCGAGGGCGAATCCGATACCGCCAGATGCGCCGCTGATGACGATGCGTAAAGTGGTCATAAAATGAGAAACCCGTGTGAATGGTTAAAATTCACACGGGTTTTGAGTGAGGTCAATCGGTTAATGCGTGACTTTTTTGATAGGGGCTGCGGGTTTTACATCCATGCCACGTTCTTGGCGCACTTTGGCGATCACGTCGTTCAAAATACGGGGTACATCTTGCGGTTGTTGTTGGGTAATCACATATTTTCCTGCGACTACTAAAGTCGGTGTGCCTTGGATTTTATAGGTACGTATCATTTGTTTCGCTTGATTCACTTTGCTATTCACGGTAAATGAGTTGTACGCCGCTGTAAATTTATTTTTGTCCACGCCGTTTTTAGCGACGAATGCGCCAATAGAACTCAGATCAAACAACTCGGCTTGTTGCACGTGAACCGCTTGATAAATCGCATCATCCATTTGTTTAATCTGTCCTAAGCCTTCCAATGCGTAAAAAGTACGTGCGAGCGGCTCGGTCGCGGCGCGGAAAATGGTGGGAACATATTGAATTTGCACATCTTTAGGCAAGCTCTTTTCCCATTCCATCAAGAATGGATGCAAATGAAAACAGTGTGAACATTCATAAAAGAAAAATTCCAACACTTCTATTTTCTGATTACTGGTGGGCTGAGCGGGATCTAATCGTACATAATCTTTGCCCAATTGCGAATCGGCAAATGCGCTACCGCCCAATAAAAGTGTTGCAGCAAGCAACAAACGATACATCAAGTTTTTCATGTTTAGACTCCTTGGTTAAAATAATACGAATGATGATGGTGTTGCGTACAAATAATCGGGTATTGAGTTATTAGTCGCTAGTTTTTAGTTGGTGGCGTGAAAGGATTTTTTCATCTACTTGAATATATTATAAAAAATACAGTAGCGAGCAGCTTGCCAGCATTAACTAGCGACTAATAACTAACGACTAACAGCTTAAAATACCCGAAAATTTAGGGGTGGGTGCTTACGAATGCTTATTGATTCTGCGCACGCGCAGTAAAACCCAATTGTTGTAATTTTGCCTTTGCGCTATTGAGTGAATTTTTGTCCGTATAAGGCCCCACAAACACCTTGTAGCCCGCGCGTTTATTCAACACTTTTTCTTCTTTCAACTGCACTGCCAAGCCACTTGCTAATAGTTTTTCTTGCAATTTAACCGCTTCGGCATACTGGGTGAAAAAATCGACCCCTAGAAAAGTCATTTTGCTTTCAACAGGGGCGGGCTTCTTGGGCGGCACACGGCTCTCCACTTGGGACGCGGTGCGATAGGACATTACCCTATCGACCGTATTCGCGACCAACGGTTTTTGCCCTGACATGGGGAGATTTTCTACTGAATTTCGGTTAGCAGCAGGGCTAATGGTCAATAAAGGTTGGTCAGGTGCGTCAGCTAGGATAGGTGCAGGTCTTTCAGCGGGATAAATGGTAATGCGTGCACTGCCCTGATTTTCCACAATAGCCCCTGGCACAACAGGTGCGGGTATCACGGGATGATGGCGTTGCTCTAGAATTTCATAGAATTCAAAATTCTGTTTATTCGAGATTCCATTCACAGGCACGACTCCATTGACGGGCATTCTACGAACCACTTGCACCTCAGGTTGCGGTTTAACCCCAGGTGGCGTAATGGGTGCTACAAAAATTTCATGACGGCTATTGGTGCGAACGCGATAACCATTCAGGGTAATCGCGGCATCAGGATTGCCCGTCCTACGCTGTGCTGCCAGCAATTCCTCAACGGTATTGGCGGGGAGTTTTAAGTCACGTGCCACCACCTGATTGCGATCTACAAAAGCAGGCGGTGCTTTAAAAATAAACCACGCCAGCGCAGAGGTCAGGGCAATCCCCCCCAACATACCTAGCAAAATACCCAGTACCGTGTTTCCAGTTTCAAACTTTCTCATGCTTTTCTCTCTGTTACATCGTATTAGGTGCATTCACGCCCAACAAACCTAAGCCGTTGCGGATCACTTGTGCGGTCGCCGCGCATAAACTCAAACGGGCTAATTTCACCGTGTCATCCTCGACCAAAAAACGCGTGGCATTGTAATAACGATGGAAGTCCGCTGCCAAGTCTTTCAAATAAAAGGCGATCAAATGCGGGGCGAGGTCGTGGGCTGCTGTCTCAACAACTTCTGGATAATCAATCAGTTGTTGCAACACGGCTTGTTCTTCCGCGCTGTCCAACAGCCCTACATTCGCGTCAGTAAACACCAGCCCTTCGCATTGTTTCAACACGGTTTGAATGCGCGCATGGGCGTATTGGATGTAATACACGGGGTTTTCGTTGCTTTTGGCGGTGGCTAAATCAATGTCAAACACCAATTGCGAATCGGGCGAACGGGCGGCGAGGAAGTAACGCGTGGCATCACAACCCACTTCGTCAATCAAATCGCGCAAGGTTACATAACTGCCCGCCCGTTTAGAAATTTTCACTTCTTGCCCATTGCGCAACACCGTCACCATCTGGTGCAACACATAATCGGGCCAACCTTTTGGAATGCCAACATTTAAGGCTTGCAGCCCTGCACGCACGCGGGTGATGGTGGAATGGTGATCAGCACCCTGTTCGTTAATCACACGGGTAAAGCCGCGCTGCCATTTGTCCAAGTGATATGCCACATCGGGTACAAAATAAGTGAAACCGCCATCGGTTTTGCGCATCACGCGGTCTTTGTCGTCGCCAAAATCGGTGGTGCGCAGCCACAGCGCGTCGTCTTGCTGGTAAGTGTGTCCGCTGGCGATGAGATTTTCCACCGTCGCGGCGACTTTGCCTGTCGAGTACAACGCCGATTCCAAGGAAAACACATCAAATCCCACGCGGAAAGCGCGCAAATCTTGATCTTGCTCGCGGCGCAAATATGCCACGGCAAAATGCCGAATCGCCTCGCCATCATTCACATCGCCCTTGCCCGTGATGTGACAGTCATCCGCCTCCACGGTTTCTTGCGCCCTATAAGCGCGTGCCACGTCGGCAATATAATCGCCGCGATAGCCATTTTCTGGCCAAGACGGATCGTCAGGCGTGATGCCTTGGCAACGCAATTGCACCGACAGACGCAAGTTATCAATCTGCGCCCCCGCATCGTTGTAATAAAACTCGCGGGTCACATCCCAACCCGAAGCCGCCAACACATTGCACAAACAATCGCCCACCGCAGCACCCCGCCCGTGACCAATATGCAGTGGACCTGTGGGGTTGGCGGAGACAAATTCCACTTGCACTTTCCGCCCCGCGCCGACAGTACCGCGCCCATATTCCGCTGCGGCTTGCAACACGGTTTTGACCACGGCTTGTTTCGCGGCGGTGGTGATAAACACATTGATAAATCCCGCCCCTGCGATTTCAACTTTTTCAATCACGTCCGACGCAGGCAAGGCGGCAATCAACGCTTGGGCAATGTTACGCGGCGACTGGCGCAAGGGTTTTGCTAATTGCATCGCCAAATTACAGGCGTAATCGCCGTGCGACGCTTGTTTAGGACGTTCAATCAAGATAGCTACTTCTGCCTCAGACGCGACCACGCGCTGCGCCTCGGCAAATAAATGGGCAAGATGGGATTTAAAATTTAACACGGTAGACATGAGATAAAGCACCTTCAAAACGGGCGCGGATTATAGCACTTTGCCTAAACAAGCTCATTTGCGTTTTAATTATGTTGATTACCGCCCCGCTGACCAAAACACTTTCGCGTGTTAAAACCCAACGCCGTCATCAATCCACAAACCTGCATTGATAGCGCCCCTCGCTTCGGCTATAATGCGCGTTAATTTACGGCGGGATGAACCACGGTTCGTCCCGTTTCTTTATGTCAACTTTGGGAGTATGTCGTGTCGCAAACTAACTCTGCCATTCTTGTGCTTGCCGATGGGACGGTGTTTCGCGGCGTGGCGATTGGGGCTACGGGTAGCAGCGTCGGCGAGGTGGTGTTTAACACTTCGATGACGGGCTATCAGGAAATCCTGACGGATCCTTCTTATTGCAAGCAAATCGTTACGTTGACTTATCCGCATATCGGCAATGTCGGTACGAATCCAGAAGATGTGGAATCGCGTCAGGTTTTTGCCAGCGGGCTGGTGATTCGGGACTTGTCTATGGTGGCAAGCAACTGGCGTTGCACGCAGTCGCTGTCCGATTATTTAAAAGCCAATAACGTGGTTGCGATTGCGGGGATTGATACCCGCAAATTAACGCGCATCTTGCGCGAAAAAGGTGCGCAAAACGGCTGCATTGCCACGGGGTCGGATGAAGTGGCGGCGTTGGCAGCAGCGCGGGGCTTCGCAGGATTGGCGGGCATGGATTTGGCGAAAGTCGTGTCTTGCAGCGAGTCTTATCCTTGGACGCAAGGCGAATGGACGCTGGACAAAGGTTATGTGGAACAAACCGCCGCGCCGTATCGCGTGGTCGCGTATGACTTTGGCGTGAAGCGTAATATCCTGCGGATGTTGGCAGAACGCGGTTGCCAAATCACCGTCGTGCCTGCGCAAACGCCCGCCGCTGAGGTATTGGCGATGAATCCTGACGGCGTGTTTTTATCCAATGGCCCTGGCGACCCTGAACCTTGTGATTACGCGATTGCCGCGACGCAAGCGTTTTTGGCTGCTGGCGTACCGCTGTTTGGGATTTGCTTAGGACATCAAATTTTGGGGTTAGCCTGTGGTGCAAAAACCGTGAAAATGAAATTTGGACATCGCGGCGCGAACCATCCCGTGCAAGATTTGGACAGCAAGCAAGTGATGATTACCAGCCAAAATCACGGCTTTGCGGTCGATGTGAATTCTTTGCCCGCCAATGCGCGTGCCACGCATATTTCCTTGTTCGACGGCACGTTGCAAGGCTTTGAATTGACGGATAAACCCGCCTTCTGCTTCCAAGGACACCCCGAAGCCAGCCCAGGACCGCATGATGTGGCGTATTTGTTTGATAAGTTTATTGGTTTGATGAAAAAATTAAAATGACCACCGAGCAGCACATCATTCTGGAAGGGCTGACGGGCGTGGGGCGGGTTGAGCTTGCGCTGCGTCCCGATCAGCGCGTGTATGCTTTGATTGGCAGCAATGGTGTGGGCAAAACAAAGTGCTTGGAGGCTTTGTTTTTGTGGTTGTTTTTTACAAATCAATTGGTGAACAAGGTTTGCTTATCTTCGTCATCGGATGATGTCGTCAACTCGAAAAATTTGATTGGAAAAATTCTAGTTGATGGCGCGTTAGTTTATGAATCAATGCCTGCGACTTTCCGACGGGGCGCACTTTTTGTATCAGATGCTGTACCCAAAGACGTGAAAATGCACCAAAAACCCGTTGTGTTTTTGGGTGCGAAGTCAAGAGCGACCATAGAGAGTATCAGTGATACTGTTTTGCCAAATCTGGGGTTGTTTGAAGCGCGTCGCAAGCAGTATTGGGATGAAGTTATTGTTGCGATTATCAAGTCAGAGATGGCGAGTATTGGTATGGGAACGAATACCGCGCAATGGTTTGTGTTAAGGGCGCAGTCGGCAAATCGTTATCAGCGCGGCGGGGATAATCGGGCAGTTGAAATTGACACATTGCTGAAATTGCTCAATCAAGTCGATGAGAGAATTGATCCTGCTTTTCTGGAGATTGATGGTGCAAATCAAGTGGCGATTAAGGTCAGCGGTGTCCTGACTCAGCTTCAACATTTGAGTTCTGGCTTTACCGCTTTGCTCAAAATGTTGCAGGCGATAGTCGCGGGGTTTGCCAATTTTACCAATGAAGTGAATTTGACTCATGTATCGGGCACGGTGCTAATTGATGAAATCGAAAGCCATCTGCATACCGAGTGGCAAAGCAAAATCATCCCGTTGCTGAAGAAATTATTTCCCAATACCACGTTTTTTGTGGCGACGCACTCGCCGATTGTGTTGAGTCAATTGCAAGAAGGGGAAGCGTATCGGCTGGATAGACAGGCAGATGGCGTGGTGCGCTCGATGATGATTAAAGCACCGAATAAGCGCATATTGGACGATGTGCTTGATGATGCGATGGGGGTAAATCTGAATGCGCTGAAAAGAGTGCGTTTAGAGCAAGACGACCAAACCGAACTCAAGCAAAAATTGCAAAATTTACTCGATAGGGCAAGGAGTAAAACTTAATGCACATCGTGTTGCTTGATGCTCAAATTTTGATTGCACTTGACCCAAATGCCAGTATGGACGCGGGGGAAAGAAGTGCCGCGTTAGAGACATTGCATTCGATTTTAGCCGATCCCGCTAAAAAAATTGCAATCACGCCATTGCTTCGATATGAGGTCATGTGTGGGGTTAAAGACCCTGATGTGTTTGAAGAAATTGATTCTTTGCTTAACAATGAAAAGGTTACCGTTTTCCCCGTAAAAGATGCGGAAGCCTATCGTGCGATTGAAATTTTCCAAGAAGCACGAAAACAAGCTATAAGCCTAAAAAGCCCTGAACCTAAAAAATACAAATTCGATTTATTGCATGTTGCCAGTGCCGATGTAAATTCGCTTCATTTTGAAAGCCGTGACCAAGGCGTTGAGAAAATGAAAACACTCCTTACTAATTTGAAAAGCCGCAAAAATGCCAAAACGTACTGACCTAAAATCTATTCTCATTATCGGCGCGGGTCCCATTGTGATTGGGCAGGCGTGTGAGTTTGACTATTCTGGCGCGCAAGCCTGTAAAGCCCTGCGCGAAGAAGGCTACCGCGTCATTCTGGTGAATTCCAATCCCGCCACGATTATGACCGATCCGAATATGGCGGATGCCACTTACATCGAGCCGATCACTTGGCAGATGGTGGAAAAAATCATTGAAAAAGAACGACCTGACGCGATTTTGCCGACCATGGGTGGGCAAACGGCGTTGAATTGCGCGCTGGATTTGGCGCATCACGGGGTGTTGGAAAAATACAAGGTCGAGATGATCGGCGCGTCGCGGGAAGCGATTGACATGGCGGAAGATCGCGAAAAGTTCAAGCAAGCGATGACCCGCATCGGCTTGGCTTCGGCACGTTCGGCGATTGCACACAGCATGGAGGAAGCCTTCCAAGTGCAGCAAGTCATGGGTTATCCGACGGTGATACGTCCGTCGTTTACCATGGGCGGCAGCGGCGGCGGGATTGCGTACAACCGCGAAGAGTTTGTGGAAATCTGCGAACGCGGCTTGGAAGCGTCGCCGACCAAAGAGTTGCTTATTGAAGAATCGCTGTTGGGTTGGAAAGAATACGAAATGGAAGTGGTGCGTGACCGTGCGGACAATTGCATCATTATTTGCTCCATTGAAAATTTAGACCCGATGGGCGTGCACACAGGTGATTCGATTACCGTCGCACCTGCGCAGACCTTGACCGACAAGGAATACCAAATTTTGCGTAACGCGTCGTTGGCGGTGTTGCGTGAAATTGGTGTGGATACGGGCGGCTCGAACGTGCAGTTTTCCATCAACCCCGACGACGGGCGCATGGTGGTAATTGAAATGAACCCGCGTGTGTCGCGCTCGTCGGCGTTGGCATCCAAAGCCACAGGTTTCCCGATTGCGAAAGTCGCGGCAAAACTGGCGGTGGGTTATACGTTGGACGAATTAAAAAACGACATCACGGGCGGGGCAACGCCCGCGTCATTTGAGCCGTCGATTGATTACGTCGTGACGAAAATCCCGCGTTTCGCCTTTGAAAAATTCCCCCAAGCCAATGACCGTTTGACCACGCAAATGAAGTCCGTGGGCGAAGTCATGGCGATTGGGCGTACCTTCCAAGAATCGTTCCAAAAAGCTTTGCGTGGACTGGAAGTCGGCGTAAATGGCTTGGATGAAAAATTTGAAGGGCGTGATGCGATTTGTGCAGAGCTGGGCAATCCTGGTCCTGATCGTATTTGGGCGGTGTCAGACGCATTCCGTTTGGGCATGAGCGTGGCAGAAGTATTTGAAGTCAGCAAAATCGACCCGTGGTTCTTGATACAAATTGAAGATTTAATTCGTCAGGAAAAATCTTTACTGGGTCGTACTTTGGGGAGTTGCGGCGCAGATGAGTTGCGTAATTTAAAGCGCAGTGGTTTTTCGGATGCGCGCTTGGCCGTGTTGCTGGGAACGGATGATTCGGCATTGCGCGCTTATCGTCATGCGCTGGGCGTGCGTCCTGTGTTCAAACGTGTCGATACCTGCGCGGCGGAATTTTCCACCAATACGGCGTATATGTATTCGACCTACGAGGAAGAATGCGAATCTAATCCGACCAATAACAAAAAGATCATGGTGTTGGGTGGCGGGCCAAATCGTATTGGTCAAGGGATTGAGTTCGATTATTGCTGCGTACATGCGGCATTGGCGATGCGCGAAGATGGTTATGAAACCATTATGGTCAACTGTAATCCTGAAACGGTTTCCACCGATTACGACACGTCAGACCGTTTGTATTTTGAGCCGTTGACCTTGGAAGATGTGCTGGAAGTGGTTGCCGTGGAAAACCCCATCGGCGTGATCGTGCAATACGGCGGGCAAACGCCTTTGAAACTGGCGCATGGTTTGGAAAAAAATGGCGTGCCGATTATTGGAACGACACCTGACATGATAGATTGCGCGGAGGATAGAGCGCGCTTCCAAGCAATGTTGCAATCCTTGAGTTTGAAGCAACCGCCTAATCGTACTGCTCGTACCGTTAAGGGCGCATTGGATGGTGCGGCTGAGATTGGTTATCCGTTGGTGATGCGTCCTTCCAACGTATTGGGCGGTCGCGCGATGGAAATTATTCACGCGCAAGCCGATCTGGAACGCTATATGCGTGATGCAGAAGAACAGTCCAAAATCTACCCTGAACGTATGCCTATCTTGCTGGATCGTTTCTTGAATGATGCGATTGAAGTGGATGTGGATGCCGTATCGGATGGCGAACAAGTCATCATCGGCGGCATCATGGAGCATATCGAACAAGCGGGCGTGCATTCGGGTGATTCCGCGTGTTCTTTGCCACCGTTTAGTTTGTCGGTAGCGATGCAGAATGAATTACGTCGTCAGACCATTGCCATGGCAAAATCACTGAATGTCGTGGGGCTGATGAATGTGCAGTTTGCGATACAAGGCGAAACGGTTTATGTGCTAGAAGTCAATCCACGCGCCTCGCGCACCGTGCCGTTTGTGTCCAAAGCCACAGGCGTGTCCTTGGCAAAAATCGCGGCACGCTGCATGGCAGGACAAAGTTTGGCGCAGCAAGGCATCACCAAAGAAGTGATTCCTTCGTTCTTCTCGGTCAAAGAAGCGGTTTTCCCCTTTATCAAATTCCCTGGGGTCGATGTGATTTTAGGGCCTGAAATGAAATCCACAGGCGAAGTCATGGGGGTGGGCGATACCTTTGCCGAAGCCTTTGTGAAATCGCAACTCGCTGCCAGTGTCAAATTACCCGCCAGTGGCAAAGTCTTTATCAGCGTGCGCGATGAAGATAAAGTCGGCGCGGTAGAAGTGGCGAGGGACTTGGTTGGTCTCGGATTTACGGTGCTGGCAACGCGCGGTACCGCAATCGCGATCCGCGAGGCAGGGGTCGAAGTGACGCTGGTCAATAAAGTCGGTGAAGGTAGACCGCATATTGTGGACACCATCAAAAACGGCGATGTCAGCTTGATTATCAACACCGTGGATAGCAAACCCTCCGTGATGCGCGATTCGTACTCCATACGTCATGCGGCATTGCAAGGACGCATTACCTACTACACCACGCTCGCAGGTGCGCGTGCGGCGTGTTTGGGAATGCAACATTTAGATGAATTGCGGGTATATGACCTGCAAAGCCAACATGCCCGTTTGCTGGTCGAAAGCAATTGATTTTGTAATGGTCGTTAGTCGATAGTCGTTAGCTTTTAGTTGCTAGGGGGTAAGCACCCGCGCCTAAATTTTCGGGTATTTTAAGCTGTTAGTCGTTAGTTATTAGTCGCTAGTTAATGCTGTGAGTCTGCTTGATGCTATATTTTTCACAATATATTCAAGCAGATGAGAAAAACATTTCACTCCGCCAACTAAAAACTAACGACTAGCGACTAACAACTCAATACCCAATTATTTGTACGCAGCCACTTACACCGCTTTTCAACTAACGACTAACAACCAAACCCCCAAATTATTTGTATGAAAATACTTAAAGGAACAATATGAGTACCATCCCCTTAACCGTTGTAGGTGCTGAAAAAATGCGCCAAGAGCTGCATAATTTAAAAACCGTGCAGCGTCCATCGGTCATCAACGCTATTTCTGAGGCGCGTGCGCAAGGAGATTTGTCTGAAAACGCTGAATACGAAGCCGCCAAAGAACGTCAAGCCTTTGTCGAAGGACGAATTCAAGAATTAGAAGGCAAGCTAGGCAGCGCGCAGATCATTGACCCGCGCACCATTTCAGCCGATGGGCGTTGCGTGTTTGCTTCAACGGTGGTGCTGGAAGATGTCAACAGTGGCGATGTGATGACCTACCAGATTGTAGGAGAAGATGAAGCCGATATTCGCCATCGCAAAGTGTCCATCAGCTCCCCCATTGCCCGTGCCTTGATCGGCAAATACAGCGGCGACATCGCCGAAGTCCAGGCCCCTGGCGGGATTCGGGAATATGAGATTGTTGAGGTGCAGTACGTTTGAGGCGGGGAAGGGGGAAGAGAGAAGGGGGAAGGGTGCGTAGGTCGGAATTTATCCCGACTTTCATGTGGAGAGTGGACATTTGTAGCGAAGAGAGCAACCGTTGCAAACCACTCCCTTCCCTATTCTCCCTTAACCCTTCTCAGGATTATCCCCGACCCGCCAACTGTTTCTTAGTCAGCCGATTGCCCTTATGACGGGGCATTTTCTTGATGGGGATTAAGTCGGCATCAGGATTCGGTTTGTAAACGATCAAAATTTTGCCGATAATTTGTATCGGTGCGGCGTGCAATGCAGTGCAGATGGTCTCCATGAAGGTGGCGCGTAGTTCACGGTCATCCCCCATGACGCGGATTTTAATCAGCTCGTGGCGTTTTAAAGTCTGGTCAATTTCTGCCAATACGGATTCGGACAAACCCGCATTGCCTATGATGACCGTGGGGTTTAGTGCGTGGGCGCGCCCTTTTAAAGCAAGGCGTTCGGGTACAGTTAAGGCTAACATATCAACTTTCAAAAATTAAGGCATGGATTCTAAACGATGAAGCCTTCTAAAACCAGCAAACAATGGATGCGTGAGCATATCAACGACCCTTTTGTGCAATTAGCGCAAAAGGAAGGCTATCGTTCGCGCGCCGCGTATAAACTTCTGGAAATAAACGAAAAAGACCAATTGCTCAAATCTGGCATGATTGTGGTCGATTTGGGTGCGACTCCTGGGGGATGGTCACAAGTCGCGGCGCGGATTGTCGGGCGGAGCGGCAAAGTGATTGCGCTGGATTTATTGCCCCTAGATCCTATGGCTGGGGTTGAATTTATTCTGGGCGACTTTCGCGATGATGCGGTACTCGCGCAATTAGAAAATTTGCTACAAGGTAAGCAGGCAGGGCTTGTAATTTCCGATATGGCACCCAACATCAGCGGTGTCCCCTTGGCAGACCAAGCCCGCGCTATGTATTTGGCGGAATTGGCGATGGAATTTGCCGTGCAGCAACTTGAACCCAACGGCAGTTTTTTAGTAAAAGTGTTTCAAGGGGTGGGTTTTGAGGATTATTTGAAGTTAATGCGCAGCCGCTTTGCCAAGGTGGTCACCCGCAAACCCAAAGCCTCACGCGATCGCAGTTGTGAACTGTATTTATTAGGCACAGGAAAACTTGAGTAATCAAGCAATCCATAGTCTAATGCCCGACCTTGGTTTGATTGACCATGGTTGTTTAAGGAGTCATTGTGAATAATTTTAAAACGGTTGCAATTTGGTTGGTCGTCGCTTTAGTGCTGATGACAGTATTTCAAAGCTTATCCAATCATCAACAACAATCCGCCCAAGGGCTGCTCGACTATTCTGACTTTCTCAATGAAGTCAAACAGGGGCATATTGCCAAGGTGGTGATTGAAGGTCGCACCTTGAAAGCGGTCACGACCGATAACAAGCGGCTGACCACCTACGCGCCTAGCGACATTTGGTTGGTTTCTGATTTACTGAAAAATGGGGTAAAGGTCGAAGCACGTGCCGAGGAAGAACAATCTTTCTTGATGAGTGTGTTCGTTTCATGGTTCCCCATGATTTTGTTGATAGGCGTATGGGTTTTCTTTATGCGCCAAATGCAGGGCGGCGGTAAAGGTGGGGCGTTTTCGTTTGGCAAGAGCAAAGCACGTCTGTTAGATGAAGGCAAAGAGCGCATCACCTTCGCGGATGTGGCGGGCTGCGATGAAGCTAAAGAAGAAGTGTCTGAATTGGTCGATTTTTTACGCGATCCTGCTAAATTTCAAAACTTAGGCGGGCGCATTCCGCGTGGCGTGTTGATGGTGGGCAGCCCTGGCACGGGTAAAACGTTGTTGGCAAAAGCCATTGCGGGCGAAGCCAAAGTGCCGTTCTTTTCGATTTCAGGTTCGGATTTCGTGGAAATGTTCGTCGGCGTGGGCGCGGCGCGCGTGCGTGATATGTTTGAACAAGCCAAAAAGCAATCGCCTTGCATTATTTTCATCGACGAAATTGACGCGGTCGGTCGCCATCGCGGCGCAGGCATGGGCGGCGGCAATGACGAACGTGAACAAACCTTGAACCAATTATTGGTGGAGATGGATGGTTTTGAAGGTGCGACGGGCGTGATCGTCATCGCTGCCACCAACCGCCCAGACGTGCTGGATGCCGCCTTGTTGCGCCCTGGTCGTTTTGATCGTCAAGTGGTGGTGGGCTTGCCCGACATTCGCGGGCGTGAACAAATTTTGTTGGTGCACATGCGTAAAACGCCGATGGGTTCAGATGTGCGTGCGGATATTTTGGCTCGCGGCACGCCTGGATTTTCGGGCGCGGATTTGGCAAATTTGGTGAATGAAGCGGCGTTGTTCGCGGCGCGTAGCAACAAACGCTATGTGGAAATGGACGACTTCGAGCGCGCCAAAGACAAAATTATGATGGGTACAGAACGTCGCTCGATGGTGATGCCTGAAGAAGAACGCCGCAACACCGCGTATCACGAATCAGGTCATGCGGTGGTCGCCAAGTTGCTGCCCAAAACCGATCCTGTGCATAAGGTAACCATTATTCCACGCGGGCGGGCTTTAGGACTGACCATGCAATTGCCGTCAGAAGACCGCTACAGCATGGACAAAAATCGCATTTTGGACACCTTGGCGGTGTTATTCGGCGGGCGGATTGCCGAAGAATTGTTTATGAATCAGATGACCACAGGCGCGTCCAACGACTTTGAACGTGCCACCGCCATGGCGCGCCGCATGGTGACGCAATGGGGGATGTCCGAAGCCTTAGGCACGATGGTGTATAGCGAAGACGAAAACGATAGCCGTCCCAACTTTACCCGCAGCATTTCCGAAGCCACCATGCAGCAAGTGGATGCCGAAGTGCGTCGCATTATCGACCAGCAATACAATTTGGCACGGCATTTGATCGAAACTAATCGCGACAAAATCGAGGCGATGACCAAGGCATTGTTGGAATGGGAAACCATAGATGCCGATCAAATCAACGACATCATGGCAGGCAACCCTCCGCGTCCTCCTCGCCCTAGCAGTCAGCCGCCTGTGAAACAAGCGACTCCACCGCAGGAGCCGCCTAGCGCGCCTGTTACCACCAGCAAGGTGGCGCAACAGGAAATGTAATTACGGGGAAGGGAGAAAAATCACCTCCCTTTTCTCTAGGTGCTGCATACAAATAATCGGGTCGTTAGTCGTTAGTTGGTAGTTGGTAGCGTGGAAGCGCAACATAAGCACCCGCGCCTAAATTTTCGGGTATTTTAAGCTATTAGTCATTAGTCGGTAGTTAATGCTGTGAATCTGCTTGATGCTATGTTTTTCACAATATATTCAGGTAGACGAGAAAATATTTTCACTCAGAAAACTAAAAACTAACGACTAGAGACTAACAACTCAATACCCAATTATTTGTACGTAACACCTTATCCATCATCTTCAGCTAGATATGCTCTTATTTTTACCCCGCCAACTAAAAACTAACGACTAGCGACTAACGACTAGCAGCTAACGCCCCTTCTCCCATGCTTCCCCCTCCCGCCCGCCCCCTTGTCATGGGCATTGTCAATGTCACCCCCGATTCGTTTTCTGACGGCGGGCGGCATTTCACGTCTGATGCCGCGTTGGCGCACGCATGGCAATTGATCGAAGAGGGCGCGGATATTTTGGATATAGGCGGCGAATCGACTCGCCCCAATGCCGAACCTGTCAGCGAACAACAAGAACTCGACCGCGTGATGCCGATTCTCGAAGGCTTGCGCGGCGCGCCTGTATCATTGTCGATTGATACTTGGAAAACAGGCGTGATGCGTGCGGCGTTGGGCGTGGGGGTTGAAATCATCAATGATGTCAATGCGTTGCAAGATGACGGCGCGTTGCAAGTGGTTGCCAACAGCACCGCCCGCGTGTGTTTGATGCACAAACAAGGCACACCGCAAACCATGCAGCAACAACCGCGTTACGATAATGTGCTGGACGAAGTGAGCGACTTTTTACGCCAGCGTATCGCGGCGACTGAAGCGGCGGGCATTGCGCGGGAACGCATCCTCATCGACCCTGGCTTCGGCTTCGGCAAAACCCTAGCACACAATCTCACCCTACTCCGAAACCTGCGCCATTTCGCCCAACTTGGCGTGCCACTGCTCGCAGGACTGTCCCGCAAATCCATGCTCGGCGCAATCACAGGACAAGACGCACAGCACCGCCTCCCCGCCAGCCTCGCCGCCGCCCTCATCGCCGCCCAGCAAGGTGCCGCCATCCTGCGCGTGCATGATGTACGTGCCACCGTGGATGTCTTGAAGGTGTGGGTGGCAGTGAAGGATGAAAATGCGCGCGAATGAATTTGCACTTGCACGCGCCGCAAATAGCCTCTCGGACGTGAAAAATCGTCGCGGCAATGCAGGCGTATTCAGCGTTGAATCTATCTAATAAAAAAGCCTTGCATCACTGCAAGGCTTTCAATCTGGTTCACCAACCCAAACTCGAACCAGTATTTAATCTCGTCGAGTACATGCCTAAACTGGAACGGTATGCGTTAACACAACAATCCATTCAGACACGGTCAGGGAAATCAGTACGATATACTTTTTCATATTTAGCGCTTTCATCACAATGAGTAACTTACTCGCACGCTATGACGGGTGATAATGAATAAAGTTCAATCCAGACTAATTTAGTTAAGAATAACGCGCTCCGCTTTAAAACACCTCTTGCAATTGATAAGGATCCATAGCGACCGACTCGACTTGCTCGCCTAGCATCACCACCCTCCCTTCAATCCGAGAATTGCCTGTTTCCGTGAATTCAAAACGATAAACACGGCGCAGCACCCGATGCCCATTGCCATTACGGGCAATACGAACTTCTGTACTCGCCACTGTATCGTCCAAAAACTGCACGCCCTCTTTGGCACACGCGGCACGCCCCGCCTCACGCGCCAATTCAAGGATGCGAATACTGTTCAACCAATACCAACCCACTGCCACCAACAGCAATAAGTAAAAAATGTTTATGCTATACATAGTTCCTCAAAATTTAACGACATAACCCGCGAAAAATGGCACGCCGCATAGACGAAAGATGTTGTGTCTATGGGGCGGGATGTCTTTACGCCGCTGTCAATTTGGCATATTCCAACGCCAACCACTTCACCCCTGCGGTGCGGAATTTGACTTGGACGCGGGCATCGGCTCCGCTGCTTTCTAGGTTGACGATCACGCCATCACCAAACTTAGCGTGGGTCACGCTTTGCCCAATGCGCCACTCGGTGCCGCTGACTGTGCGTTGGGTACTGGATGCCATCGCACGTTGATTGCGCGGAGGAGTCGGCACGGGGCGTGAAACGGGGGAAACATAGGTAGCAAACGGGTTGTTTTGCGGGGTAAAGGTGGGGGCGAAGGCGGTGCGTTTGGGGGTAATCCAGTGCAGCAGCTCTTCGGGCAATTCTTCCAAAAAGCACGAAGCCACGCCGTAATTGACCTTGCCATGTAACATGCGGCTTTGCGCAAAGCTGAGGTACAAACGCTGGCGCGCACGGGTGATGGCGACGTACATCAAGCGGCGTTCCTCATCCACGCCACTGGCTTCGCGTTGGCTATTTTGATGCGGGAACAAGCCTTCTTCCAATCCACTGATGAACACCGCGTGGAATTCCAAGCCTTTTGCCGCATGTACAGTCATCAAATGCAGCGCGTCGTCTTGGTCGCCTGCTTGGTGTTCGCCGCTTTCCAGCGAAGCGTGGGTCAAAAATGAAGTCAAACTGTCGTCTTCGTTTTCATGCACGAACAACACGGCGGCGTTGACCAACTCTTCCAAGTTGGCGAGGCGTTCTTGCGCTTCCGTACGTTTCGCGCCCGTTTCGTTTTTGTATCCCGCTTTCAACCCGCTGTGTTGCAACACGTGGCTGATGGTTTCGGGCAAAGACAAACTGCGTGCCGCACTGCGCATGGATTCGATTAGTGCTACAAACGCGGTCACTTTGCCGCCCGCCCGCGCCGCTGCGTCCCACAAGGTCGTACCTTGTTGTATGGCGACGGCTTGTAATTGTTCAATGCTACGTGCGCCAATGCCACGCGTGGGGAAATTGATGATGCGTAACAAAGCGTTATCGTCATCGGTATTTTCCATCAAGCGCAAATACGCCAACGCGTGTTTGATTTCTTGCCGATCAAAAAAGCGCAAGCCACCATGCACGCGATACGCCAATCCAGCCGACACCAGCGCGTGTTCCAGCACCCGCGACTGCGCATTAGAGCGATACAACAAGGCGATGTCTTTCAAATCCATGCCTTCGCGGTGCAATTGCTGAATTTCGCCGACGATATACGCCGCCTCTTCCACATCATTCGGGGCTTCAAACACCCGAATCGGCTCGCCGCCATCCGCCGCCGTCCACAGATTTTTGCCCATGCGATTGCGGTTGTTTTGAATCAGCGCGTTCGCCGCGTCGAGGATATTGCCGTGCGAGCGGTAGTTTTGCTCCAGCTTAATCACCGTTTCAACGTGAAAATCGCGGGTCAATTCGCGCATATTCCCCACATCCGCCCCGCGAAACGCGTAGATAGACTGGTCATCGTCGCCCACTGCAAAAAGAGCGTTATTCTTCCCCGCCAACAATTTAAGCCATTGATATTGCAGCTTATTGGTATCCTGAAATTCATCCACCAAAATATGCTGAAAGCGCGCTTGATAATGCTCGCGCAGCTCGGCATTGCGCGACAACAACTCATAACAGCGCAACATCAATTCCGCAAAATCCACCACGCCTTCGCGCTGGCACTGCAAATCATATTCCGCAAAAATTGCCGCTTTTTGTTTGTCATGCGCGCTAAAGGTATCCGCCTCGGCAGCGCGCCGCCCTTGCTCTTTATGGCGATTGATAAAGTTCGCCACATCACGCGGCGGATATTTTTCATCATCCACATTCAGCAATTTCATCAAACGCTTAATCGCCGACAACTGATCGCTGCTATCCAAAATCTGAAAAGTTTTGGGCAAATTCGCCTCAAAATAATGCGTGCGCAACAAACGATTGCATAAGCCGTGAAACGTCCCTATCCACAAGCCCTGCGGATGAATCGGCAACATCGCCGACAGCCGCGTCAACATCTCCTTCGCCGCTTTATTGGTAAACGTCACCGCCAAAATGCGGTTCGCAGGCACGCCATCATGGCTCACCAAATAAGCAATGCGCGTGGTCAACACCCGCGTCTTCCCACTCCCCGCCCCCGCCAAAATCAGCGCGGACTGGTGCGGCAACGTAACCGCTTGGAGTTGAGGGGGATTGAGGTTGGCTAGGAGAGTAGAGTTCATGGGGGGATTATGCCATAGCGGGGGAGCAAGGGCGGAGGAATTGCCCGTAGCCCGTATGAAATACGGGACTTGGCAAAGGCATCTCGGTATTTCACTTGCACAGAGGTCGCTTGATTACCATAACGACATACGTTATGCTCGCACCATGATTACCACCTTTGCATCCAAAGAAACCGAAAAAATTTGGCGCGGTGAAGTGTCGCGCAAACTGCCGCGAGAAATTCAACAAGTGGCGTTGCGAAAATTATTTATGTTGGACAGGGCGCAAGTGCTGAATGACTTACGCAGCCCGCCTGCTAATCGGTTGGAAGCATTGAAAGACGATCGCAAAGGGCAATACAGCATTCGCATCAACGACCAATGGCGCATCTGTTTTGTGTGGACGGACGGCGGCGTGGAAGCGGTTGAAATTGTGGATTACCACTAAGGAGAGCAGCATGGAAAAATTACAAAACATTCACCCTGGCGAAATTTTGCTGGAAGAGTTTTTACGCCCACTGGGCATTAGCCAAAACAAACTCGCCAACACCATCGGCGTTCCCCCACGCCGCATCAATGAAATCGTATTAGGCAAACGCGGCATCACCGCCGACACCGCCCTGCGACTCGCCAAAGTATTCGACACCTCCGTGCAATTCTGGATGGGCTTACAAGACGAATACGAACTCCGCGAAGCCCGTGCCACCATCGCCCCGCAATTGGCGTTGCTTGTGCCGATGGTGGTAAGGACGGCACAGCAGCAGAGCGCACAGTTGGGGCGTTGAGAGACGTAGGTGCGACAGATTCGCACGTTTTTCATGGTGTTAAAGGCGTGAGAATAAATTCTCACCTACAATGACGAATCGACAGCGTGTAATGAGGAGCGCGTAATGGATGCAAAAAATATCGGCAGTAATTTTGACGACTTTTTGGCAGAAGAAACCATCTTGGACGAATGCAACGCATTGGCGATGAAGCGCGTGATTGCGTGGCAAATTGAGCAAGATAATGAAAGCACGGCATTCGACCCAAACCACCATGGTGAGCGTAAACGCGAATATGCTATGCTTGCCCACGTTTTTCATAAGGAGACTTGATCATGTTAGCTCTCGAAACAACGGCATCTATCGCCA
>JBASWK010000077.1:0-14777 GCA_049276435.1 Gallionella sp.
GAACTGGGGGGCGGCAGCGCGTAACCGATGACTTGCGCACCCATGGATTGCAACCACAATGACAACCAACTGCCTTTAAAGCCCGTATGTCCTGTCACCAGCACGCGCTTGCCGCGCCAAAATGCCGTGTTCATGCCCAAACTTTCCAAGGGGCTTTACCCGATTGCCACTGCTCTTCCAGATGAAGTTTGTCGCGCAAGGTATCCATCGGTTGCCAAAAACCATTGTGATGAAATGCGGATAGTTGACCTTCTTCTGCCAAGCGTTCTAGTGGTTCACGTTCCCAGATGGTTTTATCGTCCGCGATGTAATCAATCACTGATGGTGACAATACAAAAAAGCCACCGTTAATCATCGCGCCATCGCCCTGCGGTTTTTCGCGGAAGCTATTGACCTTGTTACCTGTCATGTCTAGCGCACCAAAACGCCCTGGTGGAATGGTAGCGGTCAAGGTGGCTTTCACGCCTTGAGCTTGATGGAAGGCAATCAGCTCGGTGATATTGACATCACTGACCCCATCGCCATAAGTTAAACAAAATGCCGCTTCATCTTTGACGTAATCTGCCACGCGCTTCAATCGCCCGCCAGTCATCGTGTCTTCGCCAGTATCGACTAAAGTCACTTTCCACGGCTCGGCATAACGATGATGAACTTGCATCTCATTGTTCTGCATATCAAAGGTCACATCTGAAGTATGCAAAAAATAATTGGCAAAATACTCTTTAATCAGATAACCCTTATAGCCGCAGCAAATAATGAACTCATTCACGCCATGTGCAGAATAGATTTTCATAATGTGCCACAAAATCGGTTTTCCCCCGATTTCGACCATAGGTTTAGGACGCACCGACGTTTCTTCACTAATCCGAGTACCTAAGCCACCTGCTAGTATGACTGCTTTCACATGTTTCCCCTATAGTGTAGACAATGCAGCGAAGGCATTAGGAATGGGGTAATGATGATTTCCCACAAATAAGCCATTCTGGTCAATATGTTCGGCATTTTTCAATGTGCCGAACACTTCGGAGTCAAAATACTTCACGACTTCATTTTTGGCAAAGTTCCCCGCGACAATGGGGCGGCATTCAAAACCCAGTGCATTCAATTTGGCAACTAAGGCTTTGCGAGTCAGTGTGCTGTTTGGACGAATGACGAGGCTGAAACCAAACCAGCTACTTTCGCCAACTTCTTGCTGAATCAAAATATCGGGGTGATTGCTGAGTGCGGCTTGCAATAACTGACCATTTTTGCGCCGTTCCTCCACCATCTGCGGCAGGCGTTTGACTTGTTCCACGCCCAGTGCGCCTTCCAATTCCAGTGGTCGCACGTTATAGCCTGGTAACACAAAGCGGAAAGACTCTTCAAAGGGATCATCACTTTTCTCGCTGCACACCAGATTGTGCTTGGGCAAATTGCGTGTCCAACCATGGGCGCGCAGCGACAGTAAAATTTGGTACAACGCTTCGTCATCTGTGACGATTAGCCCGCCTTCCATGGTGGAAATATGGTGACTAAAGAAGGAGCTGAATGTCCCCATGACCCCAAATGTCCCCGCCATTTTGCCTTGATATGCCGCGCCCATAGATTCGCAATTGTCTTCCATTAAGACAATGTTGCGTCCGCCAATGATGGTTTGAATGCGATCAAAGTCATTGGGGTTGCCCAATAAGTTCACCGCCATAATGGCACGAGTTTTATCGGTAACGGCCTGCTCTAGTTGGTCTAAATCATAATTTAGGGTGTTTAAATCAATATCGACAAACTTGATTTTCAAGCCATATTGGTACAAAGGATAGTAAGTGGTACTCCACGATACCGCTGGCACGATGACTTCATCGCCGCGTTTCAGTTTTAGCAACGGGTTTTTGGTATAAAACAGAGCCGCGACCATCAGCAAGTTGGCGGACGAACCCGAATTCACCATCACGCAATATCGGCTACCAATGTATTGCGCAAAGTCGCGCTCGAAGGCTTGCACCTGCGCGCCCATGGTAAACATACCCGACGCAATCACGCGCTGCATGGCTTCAAGCTCTTCACTGCCCCATGAGGCGGTGGCTAAGGGGAATTTGTAGGTCATTGCTGACAGTCCTTCACATAAAAGTCGTATATTTTTTCAATCCCTGCGCGCAAATCATGTTGTGCTTGCCAGCCCCATGTGGTTTGTTTTTCCACGCTGACCAGTTTGCGTGCCATGCCCACGGGTTTGCTTAAATCGTGCACAAATTCCCCTGTATAACCCATCACTTCGGCAGCCGCTTGATAGTATTCGTTGATGGTGTAATCGTAGCCTAGTCCGACATTCATATAGGCGGGTAGCGTGTCAAAGTGTTGAATAGCGCGAACGATGGCATCCGCCAAATCCCCTGCATACATAAATTCGCGCCGCGCCGTACCGTCACCCCAGATTTCAACCGTTGATTGCCCAGTACATTTGGCTTGGTGAACTTTGTGAATAATCGCGGGGACAAGGTGAGAGTGCACGGGGTTAAACTTATCATGCCGACCGTATATATTGCACGGAATCAAGGTCTTATATTGATACTCAATATCTTCACGCATGATGTAGTCACACAGGCGAGCGGTCATCACTTTGGCAAGGGCGTAGCCTTCATTGGTCGGTTCTAGTTCGCCTTTTAACACCAGCTCTTCGCGCAGCGGCTCGTTGTGGTTGCGAGGATACATACAGGAGCTGCCTAAATTGATTAACCGCTTCACGCCTGTTTGCCGCGCTGCCCACACCACATTGCGCCCCATGTCGAGGTTGTCGAGCAGAAAGCTAACAGGTTCGCGCATATTCGCTTGAATACCGCCCACTTTGCCCGCCGCATGAATAATCAGGTCGGGCTGATGTTGGATCAGATAGCGTTGCACCGCGCCAAAATCGCGCAAATCCAACTCGCTACTACGCGGCGCAAGCACTTCAAATTCAACCATTGTGGGGTGTTCCAGCACATTACGCCCCACCATGCCGCCGCCACCTGTTAATAAAATTTTCGGTTTCCGCATCTCAATTAGATCGCAGTGGTTGCTAAATTTGCCCATGCAGGGATTTTACCTGTCAGGCGTTCATATAAAAATTCAGGTGAAAGATCAAAACCTGATGGCCAAGCCAGCGTGGGCCATTCATCGAGCTGGAATGACGCAAACACTTTTTCATCTTGCAATGGCAAGGCGGCCAAATAGCGACTGGGAATGTCAGCAAGATCAACGACCCCCGCTTTTCCATCACTAAACTCAAGCCACACTCGGTAGTTACCATGATATTTCGCTTGTTGTAGGCAGATCATCTGAGTGTTCCTAAACCAAAGGTTGAACTTTGTGAAACACTTTTGAGTTCCACATCACTAACAGCTCTTCTTGATGCAATTCAGCCCATTCCTCAACCAATCCACGCACCCTTGCAGGTAAATTGCCATCCAACAAATTACCGTTTCGGATGGCAATCACCGCACGATATTCGTTGTAACGAACATGGAAGTGCGGCGGGTTGTGTTCATCAAAATACATACTAATGACGATACCAAGGAAGCGACTGATTTCGGGCATGGTGATTTACTCGTAATTGTTGAGCGTGGTGTAGCCGTGTTTTTTCACCAACTCATCGCGTTCCGCTGACTTCAAATCTTCGCGCACCATTTCGCTGACCAGTTCGTCAAAGGTGATCTTGGGTGTCCAACCGAGCTTGGTTTTGGCTTTGGTGGCATCGCCCAACAGCGTTTCAACTTCGGTGGGGCGGAAGTAGCGTGGGTCAACGGCGACAATACATTTTCCGTTTGCGTCGTAGCCTTTTTCATCCACACCTTCGCCTTGCCAAGTGATGCTCATGCCCAATTCTTTAGCTGCTGCATTGACGAAATCGCGCACGCTGTATTGCACGCCTGTGGCAATGACGAAGTCTTCGGGATGGTCTTGTTGCAACATCAGCCATTGCATTTCGACATAATCTTTGGCGTGTCCCCAGTCGCGCAGGGAATTCATGTTGCCCAAGTACAGGCATTCTTGCAGACCGAGTTTGATGCGTGCTAAGGCACGGGTGATTTTGCGGGTGACGAAAGTTTCGCCGCGTATCGGGCTTTCATGGTTGAACAAAATGCCGTTACAGGCATAAATTCCATAAGCCTCGCGGTAGTTGATGGTGATCCAATACGCGTACAATTTTGCGACGGCATAAGGACTGCGGGGGTAAAACGGCGTGGTTTCTTTTTGGGGGGTTTCTTGCACCAAACCATATAGCTCAGAAGTGGAGGCTTGATAGAAACGTGTTTTTTTAGCTAGCCCCAAAATGTGAATCGCTTCCAAAATCCGCAACGCGCCCAGTGCGTCGGAATTGGCGGTATATTCAGGTTCTTCAAACGACACCGCCACATGGCTTTGTGCGGCGAGGTTGTAAATTTCGTCAGGTTGTACTTTTTGAATAATTTGCGTCAGGCTGGACGAGTCGGTCATGTCACCGTGATGTAGGAAAAAAGGCTTGCCCGTTTCATGCACATCATGGAATAAATGGTCAATCCGCGCCGTGTTAAACAACGAGCTACGGCGTTTGATACCATGCACTTCATAGCCTTTATCCAACAACAATTCCGCTAAATACGCGCCATCTTGCCCTGTAACACCCGTAATCAGGGCGACTTTTTTAGTTTGATTCATGCTGCATTTCCTTTGCGAAAGAGCTTATCGCCCGTAATTATCTTCGTAGCGTTGAATGTCGTCTTCACCCACATAGCTGCCGACTTGGATTTCAACGATGTGTAGTGGCTCAGTGCCGCGATTTTCTAGGCGGTGTTTTGTGCCGATAGGGATGTAAGTGCTTTGGTTTTTATACACGGTAATGACTTCATCGCCATTGGTAACGGTTGCCACGCCTGACACCACCACCCAATGTTCCGAACGATGCTGATGGCTTTGTAAGCTCAGGCGCGCACCCGCCGCCACTTCAATACGCTTGAGTTTAAAGCCTTCAGGGTCTTCTTCCAATACGGTATAACTGCCCCACGGGCGATTCACTTTGGCATGATAAACGTGTTCAGTCGCGCCGCGTTGGTGCAGGGTATCGACCACTTCGCGCACGCGTTGGGTTTGGTCATTTTTGGCAATTAAAATAGCATCAGCGGTTTCCACAATGCACAAATTTTCCACCCCAATCGCTGCGACCAGTCGTTTTTCCGAACGAATTAAACTGTTTTGACAACCTAATGCAATGACATTGCCTTGTAGGGTGTTTCCGTGTTCATCTTTAGGGGAGATTTCATGCACCGCTTGCCAACTGCCTACGTCGTTCCAACCAATATCACATGGAATCAGCGACACATTAGCGGATTTTTCCAATACGCCGTAGTCTATGGAAATTGAGGGTGATAATGCAAAGTGACTTTCAACTGCTTGTTGAAAATTACCATTGATTTTGCTGTCATTGACAATCGCTTGAATGATTTGATAAACCGCAGGTAGGTGTTGCTGGATTTCCGCCAAAATCACCGAGGCACGCCACACAAACATTCCCGAATTCCAGTAGTAATTGCCCTCTCGGAGAAATTGCTCCGCTGTGGCAAGGTCGGGTTTTTCGGTAAAGCGTTCAACGGGCTGCACCTCTGCATCTGATTCACCCATCGTTTTAATGTAACCAAAACCCGTATCAGGGCGAGTCGGTTGAATGCCGAAGGTCACGAGCTGACCGTTTTGTGCCGCTTCCATTGCCGTGAGTAAATGGGTGCGAAAGCGTGCTTCGTCTTTGATAATGTGGTCGGCGGGCAGAACAACCATCATTGGGTCTTCCCCTTTTTGCATCAAATACGCGGCTGCCAAGGCAATTGCAGGAGCTGTATTGCGCCCAACAGGTTCATATAAGCTTTGGTAGGGACGCAAGGCATGATACGCCTCACCTTTCGCATGAGTTTCTTGGGTAACGATAAGCACGTTATCTGCGGCAATCAGCGGTGCAAGTCGGTTAATCGTGGTTTGCAATAACGAGTATTCGCCATCCAACGCCAAAAATTGCTTGGGCAAGTCTTGCCTTGACAATGGCCACAAACGACTGCCCGTTCCCCCCGCCAAAATCACCGCGTTGACTGGACTATTGCTCACTGCGCTGTCCCTTGTTGAACTGTGCTTCATATTCTAATGCAGCGATTTCCATGCGTAGCCGCTCATATTCTGCTACCTTGCACTGGAGAAACAGAACGGTCATGCGCGCCTTTTCTTCCACTCCTTGTGGGGTCAGCAGATAAGAATATGCCCGCTTATTGTCACTGCCCCGAAAATTATTAACCTTCACGCAGCCTTTACGAATAAGCGCGTTCAGGCAAAAATTCACCTTGCCTAAGCTAAGCCCCAGTTGTTTGGCGAGGTCTCTTTGGGAAAGTGTTGGATTTTCTGCTAAAATTTTCAGTAGACCGTAGTCCGTTGCGTGGTTAAGCATTGAGGCGTGTTCATAAAGTGAACGCGCATTGAAACCGCGAATGGTCATTGCTGTCAAGTTTATCAACATCACAAGCCAAATCGCACGAAGAACGGCTTTACAATAAATCGAAAGCTCGGCATCATGCCCAGCACACTTTCACGCTGATGCAGAAGGATATACCATGGCTGTTGCTGCAAAACCTGCCGTTAAAAAACCGACAGAAATCACTTTCCTGTGGGAAGGAAAAGATAAAACGGGTAAAAACGCACGAGGGGAAACACGTGCCATTAGTGAAACTATTGCACGTGCTAATTTACGGCGTAGTGGGGTCAATGTTGTCAAAATCAAAAAACTCAAAACGGGTGGCGGTTCGGCAGTCACCTCCAAAGATATTTCGTTGTTTACCCGACAACTCGCCACTATGATGAAATCTGGCGTGCCTTTGTTACAAGCATTTGATATTGTCGGCAAAGGGCACGATAACCCCAAGGTTGCTAAACTTTTATTTGACATCAAAACCGATGTTGAAACGGGTAGTAGTTTGCAGCAAGCATTCAGAAAATATCCGTTATTTTTTGACGACTTGTATTGCAACTTGATTGGCGCAGGTGAATCAGCAGGTATTTTGGACAGCTTGCTGGATCGGCTGGCGACCTATCAGGAAAAGATTCAAGCAATCAAAGGCAAGATCAAATCCGCTCTTTTTTACCCTATCTCCATTATCGTGGTCGCGTTCGTCATTACGGCGGTGATTATGATTTTTGTGATTCCTGCCTTTAAAGAGTTATTTTCTAGTTTCGGCGCAAATTTACCTACACCGACGCTGGTGCTGATGGGTATTTCTGATTATTTTGTTGCGTACTGGTATTTGATTATTGGTGGAACGGTGGGCGGCATTTACACCTTTTTCTACTTCTGGAAGCGCAGTAAAAAAATGCAGGATGCGATGGATAGGATTATGTTGAAACTGCCTGTTTTTGGCACACTGATCCGTAAAGCCAGTATCGCGCGCTGGAGTCGTACTTTGGCAACTATGTTTGCCGCTGGCGTGCCACTGGTCGAAGCTTTTGATTCGGTTGCGGGGGCGGCGGGGAATGTGGTGTATTTTGATGCGACGAAACAAATTCAACGCGAAGTGATGAATGGTAATTCGCTCACCTCCGCGATGACAGAAACGGGCGTTTTCCCCAGTATGGTGCTGCAAATGGTGACGATTGGCGAGGAAGCGGGGTCGTTGGATGCGATGCTCAGTAAGGTGGCTGACTTTTTTGAAGCGGAAGTAGATGATGCGGTGGAAGCTTTGTCCAGTTTGATGGAGCCTGTCATTATGGTGGTGCTAGGTACACTGATTGGCGGCATGGTGGTGGCGATGTATTTGCCAATCTTCAAGATGGGCGAAGCGATTTAAATGATGGTGAAGGGAGAAGAGGGAAGGGTAAAACCGCCTCTTCATAACCAAGGATGCGAAGCTCCCCCTATCCCTTCTCCTTTCAATAGGTACAGTTAGAGCTTCCAACCCCCTTACGTACGTGAAAGGTGGAATGCAACCCCACCTTTCATTTTTTACCTTTCACTTTTTCCGAAAATAAACCATGAGTTTTCTTCAACTTTTAGAGGCTATCCCCCCCGCATTTTATGTGGTGTGTTTGATTGTGGGCTTGCTTGTCGGCAGTTTTCTCAATGTTGTCATTTATCGCTTACCCAAAATTATGGCGCGTGGCTGGCAACAGCAATGTGCTGAGTTGCGTGGCGAAGCGGTGGATGAACCTGAAAAGTACAACTTGGTGTTTCCACACTCCGCTTGTCCGCATTGCAATCATCGCATTCGCGCTTGGGAAAATATCCCTATCTTAAGCTATGTATTACTACGCGGAAAATGCAAGGGATGCGGTGCGCGTATTTCACCCCGCTATCCTATTATCGAGGCGGTTAGCGGTGCGCTGTCTTGCTATGCGGCGGTGCACTTTGGTTTCGGCTGGGGGGCGGTCGGTGCCATTGTGCTGATTTGGGCATTGCTGGCTCTAACGGCGATTGATATTGACACCCAATTATTGCCCGATGACATTACCCTACCTTTGTTGTGGCTGGGGCTGTTGTTCAATACTTATCACACTTATACCTCTCTTAGTGGTGCGGTCATGGGGGCTGTGTTTGGCTATTTATCCTTGTGGAGTGTTTACTGGTTATTTAAGTTGATACGCGGCAAAGAAGGCATGGGCTATGGCGATTTTAAATTGCTGGCTGCGTTGGGCGCATGGCTGGGTTGGCAAATGTTACCGCTGATTATCTTATCCTCCTCAGTGGTCGGTGCGGTGGTGGGGATTACCCTGATGCTGGTGTGCAAAAAAGGCAGTGAAGTGCCGATCCCGTTTGGCCCTTATCTGGCTGGTGGCGGTCTGATCGCGCTCTTTTGGGGGCAAACCATTACGCAAAGTTATCTGCAAATTGCCGCTGCCCCATAATGCCTGCGTTGTGTGTTGGTTTGACGGGGGGGATTGGTAGCGGCAAAAGCACCGTGGCTAGGCTATTTGCTGCGTTAGGTGCGGGCATTGTGGATACCGACATTCTTGCTCACCAGCTCACGCGCGCGCATGGAACGGCGATGCCGTTGATTGCGGCACACTTTGGCGATGACTACCTGAATGAAGAGGGTGCATTAAATCGCGATAAGATGCGCACGCGCATTTTTTCGGATCCCGTCGCGAAACAGGCATTGGAAGGGATATTGCACCCGCTTATTTTCAGTGAAGCGAGTCGGCAATTAGTCGCGTGCGCCTCACAACCTTATACCTTGTTGGTAGTGCCACTCTTATTTGAGCAGCCAATTTTTCAACAATTGGTACAACGCATACTGGTGGTGGACTGCCCTGAAGCCTTACAAATTCAACGCACCATGCAGCGCAGTCAGCTTAGCAATATTGAAGTGCAGGCGATTATCGCGCAACAAACGCCACGCGCTGAAAAGCTACGCCTAGCCGATGATCTTATTGACAATGCAACGGGATTGGCACATCTTGAAAATGCAGTAAAATATCGCCATCAAGCCTATGTCGCCTTGGCGCAAAAAAACAAGCATTGACTTGCCTATATATTTCGATATATCGTGCGTGCCTTTGCTTTTAAATAGCCCTCATTTTTTTGTCATTATCACAACATGATTCACTACGAATTTCCCCTCAATGAAAAAGTGCGCACATGGTTGCGACTTGAGGATTTATTTGGGCGAATTTTTCATTTTATTGCGCAAGAAGAGGGAATTGATCATCATGATGCGCTCACGACCTTGTTTGAGATTCTCGAAGCCAGCAGTCGCGCGGATTTAAAATCAGAATTATTGCAGGAGCTGGAACGTCAAAAACGCACGATCACCATACGATGCGACAATCAAATTGCGGTCAAAATTGGGGGCGAGAGTACCCTGATAGCACTAGAACAAGCCTCGGCTGATCTATTGGCACTCTTGGGTAAAGTGGGGCAACACTTACGCAAAAATGAATGGCTGATGGTCATTAAGCAGCGCGCCAGTATGCCAGGGGGAACATGTGAATTCGATTTGCCCTCCTACCATTATTGGCTACAACAAGATGTCGAGGTTCGCCGCGCCGACTTAGACGCTTGGCTTGCCCCTTTGCTCCCGATACACGTCGCCATCAGCATGGCACTACGCTTATTGCGCGCAGAGGGAAAACCAATGAAATTTGTTGCTCATAATGGCAACTTCCAACAAATGCAGGGCGGAAAAGGCACGCAAATGTTACGCCTTGCGATTAGTCGGGAATACGCCTGTGTGCCTGAAGTGGGTGCAAACAAATACGCCCTGAATATTCGTTTTTTGGTTGCCGATTACGCCACCAAGCCCTCTTTGTTTCAGCAGGATATTCCGTTTGAACTCACTTTTTGCAGCTTAAGCTAATGACCCGCGCCCCTATTGTCACTTGCCCGCACTGCGGCAAAGCACACGCTTACGACACAAACAATCCTTATCGCCCTTTTTGTTGCGAACGTTGCAAAATGATTGATTTAGGAAAATGGGCGAACGAAGACTACCGCGTCGCGATTGCGGAAGAAGAGCAAGACTTCCAATCCCCCGCTCAACATACGCATTAACTCAACGCATCTACCTCGCCGCAATCGCGTCGCAACACTCCTGCACCAGCGCGCCGCCGCGATAAATCAGTCCGCTATAGAGTTGCACTAGGCTCGCACCTGCGTCCATTTTCTCCACTGCATCTGCGCCGCTTAGAATCCCACCCACGCCAATAATGGGCAACGCACCTTGTAATTCGCCCGCTAATTGACGGATCACGGCGGTGGATTTGTCGCGTACAGGTGCGCCACTCAGTCCGCCTGTTTCCGCGCCATGTGGCATATTTTCTACGCCCACGCGAGACAAGGTGGTGTTGGTGGCAATCACCCCATCTAGCTCGTGTTGCATCAACAAACGTGCGATATGGTTAATCTGTTCGCTTTCCATGTCGGGGGCAATTTTCAGCGTGATCGGCACATATTTGCTATGTTGATCGGCGAGCTTTGCTTGTTCCGCTTTAAGTTGGATCAACAGCATATTCAAGGCTTCTTCATCCTGTAACTGACGCAGATTTTTGGTGTTGGGCGAAGAAATATTGATCGTCACATAACTGGCATGAGCATACACTTTGCGTAAACAAATCAGGTAATCATCGGCGGCACGCTCAATCGGTGTGAGGGCATTTTTGCCGATGTTAATCCCCAACACCCCTTTAAACTGGGCGCGCTGTACATTTGCGATCAAGGCATCCACGCCTTCGTTATTGAAGCCCATGCGGTTGATGATGGCGTTGGCTTGGGGCAAGCGGAACAGACGCGGCTGCGGGTTGCCAAGCTGAGGTAGCGGGGTAATGGTGCCAATCTCGATAAAGCCAAAACCTAACGCCGCCAGCGCGTTAATACACTCGCCATTTTTGTCGAGTCCAGCTGCCAGTCCCACAGGATTGGGGAAGTTGATGCCCATCACGGTACGAGGATTAGGTGCTGGGCTTGCGCCCACCAGTCTACTTAACCCCAGTGTGTGAGCCAGATTCAGACCCCGTAAAGTCAAATGATGTGCGGTTTCGGGATCCAGTGTAAACAGGGCAGGGCGTAGTAAGTTATACATAATTTGTTAGCATTAAAAAGTTAATTTTTGCGCTTGCCTTGGGACGGCAAGGAGGCACAGATTATTTGCGGCAGCCTGTTTTTTCGACCACCACAGGAATGGGGAATTTTTTCTTGGTGGGGAATAAATCCGAGCGTTGTTTGCCGCGCCAGAATTCGGCGACGACATCCCCTAATTGCACGCATAAGCAACCGAATAAGATAAAGCCCACTTGGTTCAATAAGGCATATGGCAGCAGGATATTCAATACCCCGCCGTTGTTTTGATAAAGGATGGCAACAAAATTACCCACAATCGTACCTGCCAGTGCGCTACAGACGACCCGCCCCCAATCTCCCGTGACCAAACCCGAAAACAAGGTGCTTTCATGCCACAAGCCTTGTAGTGCGACCAATAGCAACAACGGGGACAGCCAAAATAGCCAGAGCAATTGGTCTGCCCACGCAGCACCTGCCAAAAGTCCTAACGCGCTCAATACGATCAATAGCAACACCTGTGTTTCGTGATGAAGTGCTGGAATGGGTATGCCCGCCGCTAAGCGTTTGAGGAGATTGGGCATCGCGCCCAGCACTGCCCGTGTGATTAACACGGCGGGCGCGAGCAAGGCAAAGAGTGGCGTAAAGAGTAGCAATGCCACCACAGGATGAACGGATTGCGTCCCCCAACTGGCGACGTAACCATTCAGGTAAACCAGCAACCAGCCTAATGCCGCACTGGCCGCCGCCATCGCCCAAAAGAAATGGCGTTGCAAGCTCAACAGATTATTTTCGGTATAGCGTCTTAACAGATGATTTATCCAAACGATATAACCCGCCAGCATCAAGGTGGTGAGCAGCAAGGCGGGGGGATTCACTTCTCCGCTTAATCCTTGCTCAATATCCGCTCCTGTAAGCCAGATGCCGATGAGCGGCAAAAGCAACAGGGCTGCGACAAAAATGGCCAAACGGGTTTTCATGGTGAATTCCTTGATTTGTTGAGATCGGGATTTTACCCGTTACACGTGATCGGCTCGATCAATGGTGCGCCAAGTCCCCTTAAACAACCCTTGCGCGGGTTGGTACTGGGTTTTGTAGGTCATTTTGCGGCTATGCTCAATCCAATAGCCTAGGTACACATAATCCAGTTGCAGTTGTCGGCACAACTCAATTTGCCACAACACGTTATACACACCGAAACTGCTATTCGGCACATCAGGATCGAAAAAAGTATAGACCGCCGACAAGCCATCGCTCAGCGCATCCACCACACTCACCATGCGCAGCACGCCTTGCTCACGAAAGGTAACCAGCACCGAATCCACATGACTTTCCAGCAAGAAATGTTGATAAGACGCGTAATCATCATTATCCATGCCGCCCCCCGCATGGCGAGCGTGCTGATAGCGTTGATACAATTCGTAATACTCTGGTGTGTCTTGCAGAGGGTGCGCACTCACTTCCAGATGCGCATAGTGCTTCCAAACGCGTCGCTGCGTTCGATTCGGTTTAAAGGCCGACACGACGATACGCAACGGGACGCACGCCTGACAACCATCACATAAAGGGCGATACGTGTGCGTACCACTGCGTCTAAAACCATGCCGCACCAACTGCGAATACACCGCGCTATCAATCAAGATGGCGGGCGTGGCGACTTGTGAGCGCGCCTCTTGCGTAGATAAATAGCTGCACTCATAGGGTGAGGTCAGATAAAAATTCAGTGCGGTCAGGGGAATATCGTTGAGGTGGCTCATGTAAATAAATCGGCATCAAACTGCCAGCAATCGACGGGTGGACGGGAAATCAGTTTGGTTAGTTCACGGATAAATGCCTCGCGGGGAATGTCCGCTGCCCCCAAAGAAGCAAGGTGCGCGGTATTCATCTGGCAATCAATCATACCAAAATCCCAGCGCGTCAGCTGTGCGCACAAATGCGCCATTGCCACTTTAGACGCATTGCTCATGGCGCAAAACATGGACTCCCCATAAAACATCCGCCCGATAGCGACCCCATACAACCCGCCAACCAGCTCACCCTGATACCAAGTTTCCACCGAATGCGCATATCCTAGCGCATGTAATCCACCATAACCCGATACAATATCTTCGCTGATCCACGTGCTTTCACGATTCACTTTCGGCGCAGCGCAGGCACGCATCACCTGCGAAAATGCCGTATCGACCCGCACTTCAAAACCGCCCGTACGCAACACCTTCGCCAACGATTTTGACAATTTAAAGTGCTGGGGACGCAGCACCATACGCGGATCAGGACTCCACCACAGAATTGGATCCTCCTCATTAAACCAAGGAAAAATCCCCCGCCGATACGCCGCCAACAACCGCATCGGCGACAAATCGCCTCCCATCGCCAACAACCCATCTGGGGTGGCGAGTGCTAAAGATGGAAAATCATACATGCACACTTCCTCGCAATCATCATCGTTCGCAAACCCAATGCGCACGTTACCGCACGCAGAGCTAGGAGGCAATCATAACGGGCAACACACATTGAGTGTTTGCAACGTAGGTCGGGCGCGATTCAAAGTGATGTGTCGAGGCGTGGGGCTTTGGGTGACCTAAAAAATCATTTCCACCCGTTAAAATCTGGACATCCGCCCTGTTTTTTTAGCATTGTTTTATGCAGTACCCCTGCCTTTTACCGCTTCTCCCTGAAAATAGGGTGACGCTAAAATAAATAGGGTGACGCTAAAATCCGAATAATCCATCTTTTTAGCATAAAAATATAAAATTAGTTTGACAGTGCGGCTTGAGGTTGGCATAATCTCGGACTGTGTTTGGAGAGGTGGCCGAGTGGTTAAAGGCGACGGACTGTAAATCCGTTCTCTCAGAGTACGAAGGTTCGAATCCTTCCCTCTCCACCAAACGAATTTAGTAAGTCGGTTCAATTGCTGGTATCTGTCTGGATCAAAACCCTGCGGGTGTAGCTCAATGGTAGAGCAGAAGTTTTCCAAACTTATGACGAGGGTTCGATCCCCTTCTCCCGCTCCAATCTGTATATCTGCCCATGTGGCTCAGTGGTAGAGCACTCCCTTGGTAAGGGAGAGGTCGCGAGTCCGATTCTCGCCATGGGCACCAAAATTTTAGTTTTCCATTAACGTTTGCATTGATAAGGAAGAAATCATGGCAAAGAGTAAATTTGAACGCACGAAGCCGCACGTTAACGTCGGTACCATTGGTCACGTGGATCACGGTAAAACCACCTTGACCGCAGCGATCACGATGGTATTGTCGAAGAAATTTGG
>JBASWK010000078.1:0-12644 GCA_049276435.1 Gallionella sp.
CTTCCGCATCTTTATCAAGAATTACACTGATAAATTTTTTCATTCCTTCTGCAGTGTAAGCTCCATAGGTATCTTTATTAACAATCCGCGCTGATTGGGCAAGACCTTTTGTTAAAAAACACCCACACAATAAAGAAATCGTGACTATTAATACAATAATCGGCTTATTCATTCTTATCCTCTCTCTTTATGCAATTATACACCTTACGACAGTTAGGTGTCAATAATCAAACACAGTGCGATAATACGGTGTTATGGATACTAAAATAAGGCTCAAATTAGCCCAACGGATAAAAGAATCACGCAGGAAAATTGGTCTTACCCAAGAGAAGCTTTCAGAAACCTCTGGTATAGACTACAAATACATCCAGAGAATCGAAGGCAAGAATCCACCCAATATAAAGCTTGAGACCATTGAGCGTCTTGCCAAGACTTTAAAAACCACGCCTTCAAAACTGCTGGATTTCTAAAGTTTCTCTTTCCTTAGGTCATATATAGCCATATTATTTGGGAGATATCAAGGCGGGTTTGAAACTAACTAAATTATCGCAGGTTTTAAGAAGTTTTTATTTAAACGGACTTATCTGCCTTCTGGCAGTCTTTTTTATATGCTTCGTATGATGCCTCAGCAAGGAATGCAATTACTTTATCAATCCTAAATAATACCGTATTTCACAAACTTTTTACCAGTCATCAACACATTACTGAAGTCGCTCATGTTACACCACTCTTTTTCCTTCATATGCTCAATCCAGCTCTCACGTCCTCCGAGCTTTTCATCAAAACGTTCTTTTTCAATTGGATATGAAATCGCCAAATTATCAATACCCTCAGTGGTAAGAACCCAATCACCGAATCGCTGCAAGATAGGTGGCATTTCTCTACCAGTTGCTATTTCAATGATTGAGCGCTTCTGTTGATTAACTTTAACATACCCTTTGTACGCTTGTGGAAAATATTCTGCGATATGCGCATGATTTACCATAAATCTCTCCTTTCACTCTTAGTGCTTAAAAACAAAAGACAATTAACCGCTTCTATCTCTATGTCTCTACCGCAAAGGCTTAAATATCTTTATTTCTTCAAACACCATCAAAGGGTTTTTTATATCTTTCCTTATAGAAATTCTTTATCTCTTTGGAGACCTTCGGTTCATATTGAAGACTGTCCCAAGTAACATCTATTTTAACCCCGTTTTCGTCATAGCGAAAAAACTCATAGACGCCCTTCCTGCCCTTAGGGATCATAAATCTCCCCAAGGGTTGTAAGAGTGCTCTCCTTAATTTCTCTGGGAAATTTGTATGCCTTGCTCCATCTAAGTTCTTTCCTAAGGCTTCTTCCGAAATAACGAATCCCTCTATACACCTGCCTTGATACCGCAACAGAGCTTCCTTAGCCTTCACCAGCAAATCTTCAGTACTAACATACATTAGGCATGCATGACCACCTAAAGGATTCATAGCAGAAGAGAGAAATTCATTTAACGCACCCTCTCGTTCATGTTTCATTCTCTTTCGAACAAAGATTATCATCTCTTTTTTTACTACTTTATCATTACAAGCAATTTTATACTCTTCAACGGTTGGTCCTGAATATTCCCTATCAAAGATCCCAAAATAAACGTTGCTTTTTAACACCCATTCTTTCGTAATCTCAAAAACGCTTTCTTTACGCCCCGACAAATCATGTTCAAATGACTTTGCGATAAACATTTTCGATAATAAATCATCTTTCTCAATTAAATTCTTACAACAACTTCGCTCTTGCTCCAACTCGTCTTGCTTAGAACTAATAAAAATTATTTTTCGTTTGTCCTGAATCATATTTTTTCTCTTCTATTCTTCCTACAAGACGATACAATCGGTCATAAGAACGTAACCGGTCTACGTCCAGTTATTCCACAGCTTAATAACAGCCGACAGATATTCATCACACTTTGTTGTCTGCCATGTGACAGGGGAACTCTCTCGCAGAAGATAGTACTGCTCGTTAGCGCACACAAACTTGGTCTTGTCCGCGTTCTGAATCCAATTGATACAATTGACAAAAGTATCTGCGTAGCTAGTGCCGAACTTGTCCGCTGGGACGTTATAAAGTAAACCCTCAAGGAAGTACGATGGCGCGACGTCACTGGCGATTATTTTATCATCAATCAACTTACAGCGCAAATTCTTAAGCACTCTCGCCATTGGTTTAAACCATTGCGAAGTCTCCTTATGTTTTCTCGTAAGATTCTCCGAGTGTTTCTTCGGATAGTTAGCAATTCGTTGGCCAGCGGAGCCGTAAAAACATATACCTTCGTCATAACTCTGATCATAAATACCATTGAACTTGTGATATCGCCGAAACTGGACGGCAGCAATTACATCTGCATTTCGCCGGTTGGCGTTCTCCACAATCTTAATCGCCTTGTCGCCTGAATTAACATCTTCGCCGTATGCGTCTTTAAGAACACTCAATACGTCCCTTTTAAAATCAACGTGTGTGTAGATGGCATTCTCCGGATAAGCGGCGTGAAATGTCACTTTCTGGTCATCAGTCAAATCGCTGAGATCGTGTTGAAAACAGTCATTTAGTTGAATTACTATATCCACATCGCTTTCGGAATAGATATTGGTATCGTTCCCGTAAGACCCTTGAAGGAACACTTTATATTGTTTGTCTGCATAAGGAGTATCCGATACCTCAAGAGTATTCTTGATTGTACTGTATGTAGCGCTTGATTGTGCAATCGAGCCTTGATGAGACCAGGATTCTAGTTGCGATTCAGGAATACTCATTGCTCGACCTCTGAGGCACCTATCAAAAGCTTTCTGAGATCGGACTCTCTAATCGCAAACGACTCGCTACCACGCTGCCGCAGCATGTTAAGCTTATCGAGGTTATGCTCCATTAGATCTGTTGCCATCTCCGGTCTCTCAAATGTATCGTTGATTCTGACCGTCTTGATATCCTTGAAAAGGATTGTTCGCAGTTGCTCCATCGATTGTGTGTTGATCTCCAGTGTTTTCTGCAGAAGGCGCACGCTTAGAAGATATTTCTTCGCTAACCGCATCAACAACCGTTTCGGCTCAGGATAAACTCCGACTCCGACACTTACCACTCGTAGATCGCCGTGTGCCTTCTTCATAGCACTGACAGCATCCGCAATCGCATACAACGTTGGGTTGTTTGCGCAGTAACCGCCATCGACCAGCTCCATCCTGTCTCCAGAAGCAGTGGTGACAATTTTACGATCAAAGAATGGATATGCTGAGCAGGATGCCTGCACCGCATCTGCGATGCGAACACCGAAACCTGGCTGGAATGTACCCTTTCGTCCGTGGGCCTGCGCAACATCACCCTTAAAAATCATAGGCCGTTCAATAACCCATTTCGTAGTTACGATGCCAACCCCAGTCTTAACATCTTCAAATGTTGCGTTGCGAAACACCAGCTCGGCAAGCTCGGCGAGGGCTTTGGTCTTACCTTTTCGTGTCAATGGTTTCATCACTTTAGGAACATATTTCTTGTAGAGCGTGTGGATCTTTTCAACTTCATAGCCGAGCGAAATCAACGCTGCGATAATCGCACCCGTACTCGTTCCGAAAACAAGATCAAACCGTTTATAGAGAGGGCAATTCAGCATACCTTCTAGTTCTTTGAGTACGCCAAGGGTGTAAAAACCCTTGGCTCCACCGCCGTCCAGAGAGAGAATCCTGTATATTCCATCCTTCTCGTACTCAGTAGTAAGGGCGGATAGCTTCTGTTCCACCACATCTTGCATTGTTATGTCCATTTGATTTTATACTCCATGAATACGTAATGTGTTTATTTCCAACCAATAGTTACTATACGAATTCTTTTTTGGAAAACTAGATAATAAACTAAGGACATTTGTATTCATCGCTGTCTCATCTTTTTTTAAAACCTAAAGCACCCATAGTTTTCAAGCTGCTTTTCAATAGCCAAGTTTCAACATGCACCATTTCCAAAGCTTCTTCAGATCGAACGAAAACCCAAAAATTCCTGGCTTAAGCTCCACAACATCAGTAAATTTACCAGAAGCAGTTTGTTCATTCTTAATCTTTGATGCTACAAGCGTTGAATCTCGATATTCATCAAGCTTAATCTGCATCTTATTGATCTCTCGCGAGATATTCCTAGGCGTTATCTTATCAGGAAAACCATTTCCTCTTAAATTACGGTCAATTTTCTGCATTCCCTTATAAATCAAATTTACCCCATTCGTCAGACATTCACGAGTATATAATATCAGCTCTCGACTATCCGAGTTTCGTTTTCTTGCGCGATCTAAAGCAAGCTCAAAAGCCCATACAAAGATATCTTCTAAAAAAGGTTCTACAAAGCCACCCCAGAAAACCTCGCGCGGAGAACCTTCAAATCTTACTCCTTGATATTGTATTGCATGTCCGTAAAAATCCACAATTGATACCTTATTCCCTGCATTTAAGAAAACCCAAGGTGTAAGCTTATCTCTATTTAGTTTCTTAAACTTATTTTCAATTGCAAATGTAATTTCGGGATACTTATCCATTCTTTATTAATACGCAGAGAAAAACTTGGGCCCGTTAAAATGAATCATATGATCAGGGTTGCTTGCAATCCATACTTCTGTTTCCCACGCGATATTGTCCGTATGTCTTTTGAATTCATGAAAATCAGGAAAAGCACTAATGTATATCTTTTGAGCTTTGCATTCTTTTAATGTCTTTTCTAATTCAACTTGGCGCTTCGGTGATACCGGGCCATGAGAAGTAACCGCTTCTATTAAGAGAAGATGATTCTTCTCTCCATCGTAAAGAACTACATCGGGTAATTTATCGTGTTGTGTTATAGGAATATTCAATTTTTTCACTAATTTCTTATCTTCAAACAATAATTTATTTGCTGCATCGCCTACATACACCAACTTTGCCTTAGAACAAAATCTCGGAACCAATTCCTTGATTATTCTTGTCTGTAATTGATTGTGTTTACCGGGTGAGAACTTAATAATGCCTCCTGCCGAAGTTTTTAGCAGTATGAGATTTTTATCCTTCCTTTTTTCGTACCTTTCGATCAATCTTCCCTTCTTTGTCACAAATTCATGATGCGTTTTATCCCATCCATGAGTATCATAAGCCTTAACCAATGCTAATGCTTCATCTGTTATGTTATATACGGTATTAGGGCTATTTGTAGGCCTTAAGGGATTATCAGAATTTCTTTCAACTATACCGGCCTGTTCAAATTGATGCAGCGTCTGTCTTCTAATAGTTTCCCTGGTATTTTCAGCATACTTTTTATTATAATTCTTCTGGATAAAAACAAGAATATCGTGAATGCGGATAATTCTCTTCTTTGCTCCAGCCCAAAGAGAGCTTTTCTTTAAGTCTAAAATAGCTAGAAGCGTTAGAGATGAACGTTCATTTTGCTGTTCACGTGGCACCCCGACTTTTATCAGAATATCCAAACCTTCTTTAATTTTCCCCATCTTGTTTATAAACCTCCTTTAAATCCTGCAAAATTTGCGGGCCTATTTTTAGAATATCTACAACGAGTTTATCTAATTCCTGCCCTATTGTTGGTTTTGATTTTATAATAGCTTTACCGATTGCCTGAATATCTTCGAGTGATGGAAGGGGGAGATTCTCAATATCTACGGCATTCACCTGAGTGCTACCATTCAACATTCTGAAGAAAATATCAATGATGGAACTGTTTAATACTCCGGAGATACCATAAGCATCTTCTATTGAAAGCAAACTGCCATATTTGTAAATATAATTTAGATGATTCTCAATGCCTATTCGATCAAATTTCATCTTTGATTTCAGCAAGACCCCTGCATGCACTCTTTTTTTCTGTTCTTTAGAGCTAAATCTTTTTACTAATACATAGTTGTTTGTAGGAACCAATAATACCTTGCTTTCTTCATTGGCTTTAATGGCTGGTTCTTTTTTAAGGTTGAGAACAGGCCAAATGGCATCCATTCCTTTGATATTATGCATCCACAAAAGAGGCACCATGGATTTGTCGTCTTTGAATTCAGGAGATAAAAATTTGGTTGCGCGAAATGATACAACAGGCCCTGTTGAAACTTTCAGACAAAGATCTTTTAGCGTGTATTTCCATGAATTGATAATGCGCTGGACTTTAATATCAACTTTTGATGAAGGCACCTTAATAAAGACATCTCCATTTTTCCTATGGAATATATCCTGATAATCAATCTTGAGTTCACTGAGGTCATGAAACAGGCTATTCTTGCTTTTTGTTATGGTTGCATGTTTTTGCTCTTTCCCTTCTTTCTTAGGTGTTATCCGCATAATAACATTCTCTTGCAATACATTTTCTTTTGTGAAAACATCTTTTCTTGATTCAAAAACGTGGATATTGTTAATGTTTCCGTGATCAAGCAACCATTTGCGGAATCTCTTGAAATACAATCCCGAACAAAAGCTTCTTGGCGTGATAAAGACCATCTGGCCATCATCTTTGAGCATTTCCAAAGCCAATGCCATAAAGAAAGAATAAATATTGGGCTGGCCAGAAACGAATTCACTCAGAATCTGAGTCTGCGGAGAATTTTTGTTTAATTTGTAGTAAGGTGGATTTGAAATAATGCAATCATAATAAATCGGCTGGATTTCTGTTCCAAAAAGGGTTTTTTTGTTGAGATAGTTCGGATTATTTAGGATGAAGTCTTTTTCAATGATTTTATACTTAAACACATGCCCCTTTTCTTCCAAAGTAGCCTTGCATTTTCTAAGCGTTTTCTCAAGATAGGGAATTAATTTTGAATCAGTTTCATATGCATCGAGGGATATGTTATAGGCCTTTCGTAAATTCAGCAGGCGTTCACAGAAGGCAGCGCTAAGCATGCCGATGCCAGCACCGGGGTCAAGAATATTAAAAGATGATTTATTAATATCGAACATGCCAGCCATAAACAAACCAATTGCCTTTTGGGTAAAAAATTGTCCTTTTGATTTCTTCTCCTTTAAATCGCTTTTTTGGGCGTAGACTTCAGCCAATTCTTCAGCATAATCCGTCAATATGGCATTATTTGCTTTTGAGATTATCACTTCGTTTGGCATATGCCCCAAAGGTTGATTTCTGGCAGCAACCCCATCTTTCTCTTCTCTTAATAATTCTAGGCTATTTTGAGCATTCATTTTTATTCTCTTACTATAAACAAAAAACCCTCGCCTTATGAGCGAAGGTTTTGATTATTTTAACGTGGCAGTTCCCCCTTCAAACGATACCACTCCAAATTGTATAGTTTCTTTATACTCTAAGAATTCATTCGTGTCAAGCTCTTTCATAATTTACCCTTGCTTCATTTTACCACTTTTAGTGGAAATCGCAAGTCTAGCTTTCTCTAAAAATCCTCTCACTTCGCCTTGATATCTCTCGAATTGTATGGCTATATGTAAGGTGAGGAGAAAAGATAAACCGCTCCTTTAATAAATTACGAGAAGCAACCAACAAACCAACGGCTCATTAAGGAGCCTTATTTGGAAAGGAATTTATGCAGGAAAATCTCTTAACCAAGATAATGAACTTAAAGGATGCATCTCTTGAAGAATTAAAAAAGAAATACTTGGAGCTTTTTGAAAGCAAACCCGTCCCTTCAAATAATAAAACCTATCTTTGGAAGAAGATCGCTTATAAGTTGCAGGAGATTGAATACGGCGGGCTTTCTACGGAAGCCCAAGGCAAAATTCAGGGGCTTATTCAAAAATACGACCCAGTTAATAACAAAGCTATGCGCCCAGAAGACACTTCTCAAGATCAACCTAAAAAAACAAACCTTAGGCGAGACAAAAGGCTGCCGATTCCAGGCACAGTTATTACTAAGGAATACAAAGGTATTAAACTTCAGATTAAAATACTTGAATCAGGCTTTGAATACAGTAGTAAGGTTTATAAGACCCTTACGGCTATTGCCAAGGAAGTAACCGGAGCGCACTGGAACGGCTACTTGTTCTTTAATCTATAAGGAGTGAGTCAATGGCAGATACAAAAGAAGCCAAAAAACGAATCTACTGCGCAGCATACTGCCGTAAATCAGTAGAAGAACGCGCGGATGAGACCTTCGGGTCTATTGAAAACCAGCATGAATCCATCCTGAATTTCATTGCAAGCCATAAGCATGAAGGCTGGGTGCCATTGACCGAAAGATATGATGATAATGGATTCACTGGCTCAAACACCAACCGCCCTTCTCTGCAGAAGTTAATCAATGATATCAAAGAAAGCAGAGTTAATATGGTAGTTGTCTATAAATTAGACAGGCTTAGCAGATCGCTTGTGGATTTTGTTCAGCTTCTTAAGTTTTTTGATGAACACGGAGTTGCCTTTGCCTCAATTACCCAGCCCATTGACACAAGCACTTCAACAGGCAAACTTATGCTGCATATCTTGTCTTCCTTTGCCGAGTTTGAAAGAGAGTTGATTAGTGAACGAACCCACGACAAAATGGGCGCTGCGCGCAAGCGAGGCCAGTGGCTGGGAGGCAGGCCTCCTTTTGGCTATAGCAGAGATAAAGAAGGAAAAAAGCTGGTAATTAATAAAGACGAAGCAAAAATCGTTCAGGAGATGTTTGAATTGTACCTAAAAGGCAACTCCCTTCTTAAGGTTGCCAACATATTAAATGAAAAAGGCTATAGAAGCCGGGCAGGTAAGCAAAAGGATGGAAAACCATATGGAGGTTTAAAATTTGGGGTTACTCAAATACAACAGGCAATCAAGAATGTAGTTTATATAGGAAAGGTTTTCTATGCAGGCCAGGTCTATGACGGTCAGCAGGAAGCAATGATCGACGAGGAAACCTTCAAAAAAGCCCAAAAGGTGCTTAAGGATAACCGCATAGAACGCAAAGCTGTAAAGAATATAGAGTGCTCTGGGTTATTAACCCATATTCTGCACTGCAAGACCTGCGGGCATTCTATGTTCCATACCTATACCTTAAAACATAAAACGCACAAATACCGCTATTATGTTTGCACGAATGCACAGAAACGCGGATATAACTCCTGCCCTACAAAATCAGTAAATGCACAGGCGATTGAAGATACTGTCGTTGATTGTTTAAAAATGTTGTTTGCTGAAAACCGAAAGAATAAAGAAGAACAAAATAAGCAGGAAATCGAAGCGCTCTTGTCTCCTGTTTGGGATACGTTGTATCCGCAAGAGAAACGGCGCATACTTAAAGCCCTTATCAAAGAAGTTGACTATGATTCAAACAGCAAAAAACTTGGCATATTACTTAACGGCAGCGATGTTCGACTTGAATTTGAAATTGATTTAAAACAGGTGCGGCCTTTAAACAAGTGGCACAAGGAAGAAGAGATCGAAAATGAGCCAAAGATACGCAGGAACCTAATCTTAGCGCACCAATTACAAAAGCTGTTTGACGAAGGCAAGGTAAAGAGCCTTAAGCAGACATCTGCATGGCTTAATTTTGAGCAGGCCCGCCTTGATCACCTCATGACTATGCTGCTTATTGCGCCTACCATCCAAAGCGAGATACTCAATGGAGATAAACAAATTATCTCGCTTATTCCAGAATATAAAATCCGCTCTCTTGCTGCCGAGGCCGACTGGAAGAAACAAACCCAAATCTGGCAGAACATCAAAGAAGCTCTCTCCAAGAAATAAGCTTTATCTCTCCTTTCGTTCCAACGATTTCCTAGTAAATGCCAATAATCCAAGCGAATTATCCGCTAAATCTGCGCTAAATACCATTTACTACGAAGCCTTTACTAAGTGGCACTTCAGAGATAGGGAGATAGACTAGCGAGATTTATTCGGCTTCTTTTAGCGAACCTTAGGCAGGATTAAAATTAGGATCCTACAACAGCAGAACAACAGAAAAAATAAAGCCCTAACCTTTTGACACATCGACACATAAAGATTACCCTGACTAGTGCTATTAATCAGGGTAATCTTTATCTCTCATTCTGGATTTTGAGAGATTTATTTGGCTCCCCCTCTAGGACTCGAACCTAGGACCTGGAGATTAACAGTCTCTCGCTCTACCAACTGAGCTAAGGGGGAATAGTGGTGGCATTTTAACACTAAATAATTTGATTTTCAAGAGCTTTTATCTGGTCATCCATCTCCCGAAGGAGGCTTTCAATCTCTTTCATCCGACGGCCATACTCTTTGGCAGTTTCTTCATCGCGGTAAAAATGCGGGCTGGATAAAGCCCGCGCTTTAGCATAACTTTCCAGCTCCAACTCTTCTTTTTTCTTTATAATTTTATTGATCTTATCGCGCAGGATCGAATTATTGGCCTTGCGTTTCTTCTCTTCGCTCTTACGTAACTGCTCCTGTTCTTTAGCCTTTTCTTTAGATTCATCAACCGGTTTCACCGGTTTTATCTTAGGCTTAACCGGGCTTTGCGCGTCCGTTAAAGTATCCCGCTTTTCCAGATAATAATCAAATGTCCCTGGAAATTTCCTGATTCTACCGCCTTTAACTTCAAAAACATTATTGGCCACCGAACTTACAAAATAAATATCGTGGCTGATAAACACAATAGTTCCTTCATAACTTTTAAGTGCCCTCACCAAAGCATCTACCGCATCCACATCCAAATGCGTGGTCGGTTCATCCAAAAGTAAAAAATTCGGCGGATTAATTAAAAGTTTAGCCAAGATAAGCCGGCTCTTTTCTCCTCCGGAAAGCACCTTAACCTTTTTCTCCGCGTCATCTCCGCTGAATAAAAATGCGCCTAAAATAGTCCGGATTGACTCTTCTGTCGTGTAACCGGGAGCCGCGCTGTAAGCCTCCTGCAAAACAGTATTTTCTACATTTAACACATCCGTACGCGTCTGCGAGAAATAACCAATATCCACATTATGGCCGACTACCCGGTTGCCGCTATCAATCTCTACGATCCCAGCCAGTATTTTCAATAAAGTGGATTTACCCGCTCCGTTTTCTCCGGCTAAAACCGCTTTTTCTCCCTGAGTAATTTCAAAATCCAACCCTTGATAAACCTGAATATCTCCGTAAGCCTTAGAAATTTCTTCTAATCTGATTACCAAATGTCCGCTGCGGCGCGTCTGCGGGAAATTAAAAGTATGAATGCTTTCCCGGGGATCCGGCGGCACTACAATTTTTTCCTCATCCATCCTCTCTAAAACCCTGCGCTTAGCGCGGACAGAGGCAGCTTTATTCGGCTGGGCATGGAACCTGGCCACAAACTTTTCCAACTGCTCTATTTTTTTGTCCTGCTCCTTAGACTGTTTAACCAGGTGTATCCGCCGCTGTTCTTTAATTTCTTCATAATGTTCATAATTACCGTGAACCTTGGTAATTAAACCGTTTTCCAGGATTAAAGTATAGTTGGTGACATCGGTCAAAAATGATTTATCGTGGGAAATCATAATGAATGTTCCCCGAAAACCCGCCAAATAATCTTTAAGCCATAAGGCGGCATTTAAATCCAAATAGTTTGTTGGTTCATCCAGAAGCAAAAGATCGTAATGATAAGTGAGTAGCTTGGCTAAAAGGGTGCGCATCTGCCAGCCGCCGCTCATCTGCACAATCGGCCGGTTAAAATCTCTTTCCTTGAAACCTAATCCGGAAAGTATTTTTTCCGCTTTATGTTCCAGCTCAAAAAAACCCAAGGTTTCCAACTCATGTAAAATATCGCCATAGCGTTTTGAGCCGGCAGCATTAGATAACTCCAAAGTTTCCTTTTCTTTTTTTAGACGCATAATCCGCTCATCCCCCTCGGTCAACTCTGCAAGCACAGTGCGCTGGGATGTAAAACTTGCCTCCTGAGGAAGATAGCCAATATGCACGCCTTTATTTAACCTCACTTCTCCTGCGGAGGATTCAATTTCCTGCAGGATCAAAGAAAACAATGTGCTCTTGCCCGTGCCATTTGGCCCAATCAATCCGATCTTCTCGCCTTGATTGATATTCAGGGAAACATCCTTGAAAAGAATTTTAGACCCGTAATTTTTTGAAAGATTCGTAATATTAATCATCGAAATTAAATTGTGCGGCGAGATTCTAAAGATTTGGAAAGAGTGGTAGCATCCGCATATTCCAGATTTGAACCTACGGGTATTCCTAAACCGATGCGGCTTAAATACACACCTAGAGGTTTAAGCAGTTTCGTCAAATACATAGCGGTAGTTTCACCTTCCGTATCTGCGTCGGTGGCGATAATTATTTCTTTAAGGCTGCCCTGTTTAATCCTCTCAATCAATCCATCGATTTTTAAATCGCTGGGGCCCCTTCCTTCCAGCGGTGATATTGAACCCAAAAGCACATGGTAAGAACCGTGGAAATTACCCGCTTTTTCAATTGCCGTAACATCACTGGGTTTCTCAACCACACAAACAATATCTTTCTGACGGCCCAGATCCTGGCAAATTTTACAAGTCTCTTCTTCGCTTAAATTATTACAAATCCGGCATGAACGAACGCTTTCTTTTACCTTATTCAAAGATTCGGATAAAATTTTAATCTCCTCTTTCGAGGCCCCTAAGACATGGGCCACAATGCGCTCAGCGCTGCGCCGGCCGACCCCAGGGAGTTTAATCAAACATTCGATTAATTTTTCTATAGAAGCGGTATAATTAGCCATTAGTTTTCTTTAACCACCCTTCCTCCGAACATCTCAAGGGCAGATC
>JBASWK010000079.1:0-1541 GCA_049276435.1 Gallionella sp.
CCTGCGGGCAGAGTGCGAGGATTCGAACATATTGGGAGGGAGCATAGTGGGTGTTCCTTAAGTCTTGCTTAATCGCGGATAGCTCATAAAAAAACCGTCATTCCGGCGCAGGCCGGAATCCAGCGGGTTTATTCAAAATGCCTCTTTCAAATTTCAAATGGGTAATGCTCCACTCCAAGCAACCGATGCGACATGATTGCACTTTCAATTTATAGCGAGCACATCAATGCAAAATCAAATCTTTGAAGCCGCGCTGGGGATTGCCAATCCTTGGTATATCAAAGGTGTCGATTTCGATGCCGGACAGAAAAGCTTGACCATCCACATTGACTTCGTTGCCGGTAGCCGTTTCGCCTACCCCGGAGTCGAAGGCGCGCATCCCGCTCACGACACCCAGATCAAACGTTATCGGCACCTGAACTTTTTCCAGCACGAATGTCATCTCGATGTCCGCGTGCCGCGCGTCAAGTTGCCAGACGGTAAAGTCGCTTTGGTCGAGCCGGAATGGGCGGGCAAACTGAACGGCTTCACACTGCTGTTCGAGGCGCTGGTGCTCATGTTGGCTAGGCAGATGCCATTCGCCGCCGTCGCAAGGATCGTGGGCGAATCCTGGTATCGGGTGTATGCCATTTGCGCCAAGTATGTCGAACTGGCCGTGGAGGCTGCGGATTTGTCCGGGGTGAGCGCAGTCGCTATCGACGAAACATCTTGCCGGCGCGGGCACAATTATCTGACCTTGGTCGCCGACGCGGAACAGCGCAAAGTCATCTTTGTCACCGAAGGCAAAGATGCCGATACCGTCAAGTCGTTTGCCGGTCATTTGGCCGCGCATGGCGGCGATGCCGAACAGATTGTTTCCGCCAGCATCGACATGTCGCCCGCCTTTATCAAAGGTGTTTCCGATAACTTGCCGAGCGCGCGCATCACGTTCGACAAATTTCACGTTATCGCACACGCCTCGACCGCCGTGGACAAGATGCGACATATCGAGCAGAAGACCGATCCCACCCTGAAAGGAATGCGCTGGGCGCTGCTCAAGGACAGGAGTAAGTTGTCGGACAGCCAGTGCGCCGACCTGGATGCACTGGTCGCGCGCATCACGACCAAACGTACTGCCAAAGCGTGGTTGTACCGCGAGCAGTTGCGCGAAATTCTCGAACGCAAGCAAATCAATGTCGTGTCGGCCTTGCTGGTGCAGTGGTGTACCAATGTCATGCGTTCCAAGGTCGAGCCGATGAAGGAGGTGGCCAAAATGATCCGCAACCATTTCGATGGCATCGTGGCTTGGGCGCAGACTCGACAAACCAATGGCTTCCTCGAAGCGCTCAACGGTTTGTTCCAAGCAGCCAAACGCAGGGCGCGCGGCTATACCAGCAGCGACACCATGCGCACCGTTATTTTTCTCATCTCCGGCAAGCTCGATTTCCACAAACTCAACCCTCATGCCGTTTAACCCATGCGTTTTTTAAAAGAGCCCGAATTCCCGAATTCCGGTGAGGAGTATCTGGAAAAATTCGTGCAGCTTTCATTCGAGTTGCCGC
>JBASWK010000080.1:0-8772 GCA_049276435.1 Gallionella sp.
GGAGAAAAATCAATAGGTTGCATTGTACAGGTAGTCACCGAACGGGTGAAAAACAAATCAACGCTATCTTTTTGTTTTTATTGGTATTTTTGCGTCTTAGTGTGATCAAATGAGGTTTTTAGGTTCATTCGCTTATTGTTGTGCTGGCGTAAATAATCCGCAAAATTGCCAAGACAAGCAAGGGCGGGAGGTTTGGCATGTCATGTTGTGCGATACCAATTCAAATTTAGCGGATGAAGCCAAGCTAGAGCTGAATAACGCGGATGCGAAATTGCCTTTAAACGGTTATGAGGCGGCGTTTGAATACGCCAATTATCACGCCACGGGGCTGGTGGATTTTACGGGCGACAGCAAGCTAAAAGATGCCATTACGCAACGGGTGTTTGGTGAACCGATTAAACCGTGGTGGGCTAGGGTAATTGGCGCGTTACTGTCAATTATCAACACCGCCTTACTGTTCTTAATTGCGTTAGGGCTGCGCAATTCGTATCGCTTGAAATAGGATTGATAGGGTAAATTTTCGGCGCGAGCAACGGCACAAGTTGTGGGCTTTTACTTTGGATAGCGGCATAGCAAGCCCCGAAGAGCAACGAGGGCGCATACGCACCACCTACCTGAAAGAACGCCGCGACATTATGCAAAAGTGGGCAGATCATTTAGATGCGATTCAATCAGGTGCAAAAATCATTCCGTTGCATCGTGAGGCGGCATAGTTTGGGAGGGTGGGATTTTCCCCGAATAAGGGCTTTTTCTCTCTTTTTCACCCCTTCCAAAAAATCCACTACACCGCCACAAAATCGGACAAACCCAATACCGACGGGGCGTTGCGTGTGGCGGATATGTGGCGGATAGCATTTTTGTGGCGTTTCTATCCGCCACAGAATGACAAATTGTTTACACCCATTAGGCTTGCTTTGGACTGTATGTCCGCCTATACTTGTACAAGTTCCACAACACACAAGGGGTATCACATGAAAGTCGTCACCTATTCACACGCACGCAATGCGCTTAAGTCTGTTTTAGATGGTGTGGTGCAAGATGCGGATGTCACCATCATTAGCCGCCGCGATGCGGAAGGTGACGCGGTCGTCATGTCGCTAGATACTTACAACAGCATCATGGAAACGCTACACCTCACCAGCAACCCCGCGAATGCCGCCCATCTTGCCCGCTCTATCAAGCAATCCCGCGAAGGTCGCGCACAACGCCGCGAACTGTTGCCCGACTAATGGCACGCCTATTGACGTTTACCCCCGCCGCATGGGGTGATTATCTGTACTGGCAAGGGCAGGACAAAAAAACCTTAAAGCGGATCAATGCGCTGATCAATGAAGCGGCACGCAATCCGTTTGAAGGCATGGGCAAGCCTGAGGCGTTGCGTGGTGATTTGTCGGGTTATTGGTCAAGGCGCATTGATGAAGTAAATCGCTTGGTTTATCAGGCAACCGATGCGGAATTAGAAATCATCGCCTGTCGGCATCATTACGAAAGTTAGCACGGCAATAAAAATCCCCGAACAAGGGATTTCTCTCTTCTCCACTACTTCCTTTAATATGCTCGTAGCGTTCATTGTCATCACCTGACTGGCTAAATTCAATCTCGGCGCAGCCGCTCAAGAATTGTTCGATTTGTTCTATCGTGCAAAGCCGTGTTTCGTTCATGTTGATCATCATCCTAGAATGATCAACCCACTTCCGCATTTCAACCTAAATTTCTTCGCTTCAGGCTCAACTTTCCTTAGAAATACACCCATCCTTCAGGCTCATACATCGTTGGATAAGGCTTATTTTAGGGGATTGCGTTAAACTGGTCATGGCAAATTTTGCCTACATATAATTTAAGGGGAAGATAATGAAGCAATATGGCGCAGAGTTCTTCGGAACATTTTGGCTGGTGTTGGGTGGGTGCGGCAGCGCGGTTTTAGCGGCAGCGTTCCCTGGCGTTGGGATTGGTCTATTGGGCGTTTCGTTGGCGTTTGGGTTGACCGTTTTGACCATGGCATATGCGATTGGGCATATTTCGGGCTGCCATTTAAATCCCGCCGTTTCCATCGGATTGTGGACAGGTGGGCGTTTCCCCGCAAATAAATTATTGCCCTACATTGCCGCCCAAGTAATGGGTGCGATTGCAGCGGGCGGCGTGTTGTACTTAATCGCCACAGGCAAAGCGGGCTTTGATGTATCGGCGGGTTTCGCGTCGAACGGCTACGGCGAACATTCCCCAGGCGGCTACTCTCTGCTGGCGGCACTGGTGACCGAAGTCGTAATGACCATGATGTTCTTGGTGATTATCATGGGGGCGACCGACAAACGTGCGCCACAAGGTTTCGCGCCATTGCCGATAGGCTTAGGCTTGACCTTGATTCATTTGGTCAGCATCCCCGTCACCAACACCTCGGTGAATCCAGCGCGTAGCACAGGCGTGGCGTTGTTTGTGGGCGATTGGGCGGTTTCACAACTGTGGTTGTTCTGGCTTGCACCGATTGTGGGCGCAATTTTAGGCGCGCTAATTTATCGTTTTATCGGTGAAAATTCCGCAGAAAGTTAAGTGACAATGGTTCAGGTGGCGCAAAAAGCAAGGGCTTGTTTTCTGCGCCGCTTTTATACGCGGACTGTCACGAGAGTCAATTAGCGGAGCGCAGCACTTATAAGGTGGATTCGCCGTCAGGCAATCCACCTTTTTTGCATCTTCCATTCGGTGACTTGCTGCGCGAATCCACCCTACTCAACCATGCTAAAATGCCGCCCTCGTTGTTGTTAGTCGCTAGTCGTTAGTTTTTAGCTGGGGGGATGGAAAATTTCTCTCATCCACTTGAATATCTTGCAAAAAATACAGTATCGGGCAGCTTCCCAGTATTATCTAGCGACTAATAACTAACGACTAACAGCTTAAAATACCCGAAAATTTAGGCGCGGGTGCTTAGCATATTGACGACATTGAAAGCAAGGATGTTACCCATTTGATCCCCAAAAGTTTTATCCAAGACCTACTCAATCGCGTTGATATTGTCGATGTGATTGAACGTTATGTTCCCCTGAAAAAGGCGGGGGCGAATTTTGTCGCCTGCTGTCCGTTCCATAACGAGAAATCCCCGTCCTTTACTGTCAGTCAAACCCGCCAGTTTTATCACTGTTTTGGCTGTGGCGCGCATGGTACGGCGATTGGTTTTGTCATGGAACATGCGGGCATGGGCTTTGTGGATGCGATTGAAACGCTGGCAAGCAATGCGGGCATCCCTGTGCCGCACGAACGCAGCACAACTGAGGTGCAAAGAGTCTCTCCTGACTTATACGAGGTGATGAAAGCCGCCACGCGTTATTATCGTCAGCAACTCAAAGCCTCGCCACGTGCGATTGAGTACTTAAAACAACGCGAATTAACAGGTGAAATTGCCGCCAGATTCGGGCTGGGTTATGCCCCTGATGATTGGCAAAACCTCGCCGCTACCTTTCCCAACTATCAAGACAACACCCTGACCGAAGTCGGTTTAGTGATTAGCAATGAGGAAGGCAAACGTTACGACCGCTTCCGTGACCGCATTATGTTCCCCATTGTGAATGTGCGCGGACAGGTGATCGGCTTTGGCGGACGGGTGTTGGATAAAGGTGAGCCGAAGTATTTAAATTCGCCCGAAACGCCTTTGTTTGAAAAAGGGCGGGAGTTATACGGACTTTTTCAAGCCCAAAAAGCCATCCGTGACCGCCAACAAGCCTTGGTGGTGGAAGGCTATATGGATGTGGTGGCTTTGGCGCAACATGGCGTGGATTATGCTGTTGCGACACTAGGTACCGCGACCACGCCCCACCATATCCAGAAATTACTCCGCTTCACTCCCCACATTATTTTTTGTTTTGACGGCGACCGTGCAGGGCAAAAAGCCGCATGGCGCGCGCTGGAAAATGCCTTGCCACATCTTCAAGATGGCAAATCGCTCAGCTTTTTGTTTCTGCCCGAAGAGCATGATCCCGACAGCTACATCCGCGCTTATGGACAAGCGGGATTTGAAAATAAACTGGACGATGCGCTACCGCTTTCGACCTATCTGCTACGCCAAATCAGCTTTGAGTTGAATTTACGCACCTCGGAAGGGCGCAACCAATTGTTGCAACGCGCTAAACCGTTGTTGGCAGCGATTACCGCCCCCACCACCGCGCTGCTGCTACGCAAAGAAGTCGCCGCACTGGCAGGAATTAGCCAAGGCGAGCTGGAAGCCTTGTATGAAATCACCCCCGTTGCCCGCCCTACCCGTCCCGCATTTCAAAAAGCCAGTCGCACCCCACCTTCTGCCCATCGTTTATTACTGCAATGTCTGATCGCACAACCCACTCTCGGCGCGCAACTTCCTGTTGATTGGCACGAAGAGGGGGCAGAAGCTGAAGCCGTCGCGGCCGTATTGTCCGTGTTGCGCGAAGCTGATTTTAAGCTTAGCAATGCCGTGCTGATTCAAACTTTTCAAGGCACGCGCCACGAAAAACCACTCACTCTTGCTCAAGCTGATTTGCTCAATTGGGGCGAAGGCTTTGACATCCAAGCTGAATTCACAGGACTGCTCAACCAACTCGCCACCCACCAACGCCGCCACCGTTTTGACCAGCTGCAAGCAAGAGTTGCCCAAGTCGGCATGGCAAATTTAAGCGATGCAGAACGACGCGCATATTTGAAGTTGTTGCAACGGGGATAGTTGTCGTCGCAACTCAAGCGCATTGACGAGAATCCGTGCCTTATGTTCTAATCCGCACCTTCAAAAAGGGCGGTTAGCTCAGGGGTAGAGCACTGCCTTCACACGGCAGGGGTCACTGGTTCGAACCCAGTATCGCCCACCAATACAAACCAAGGGTTATCGTGCGAACGGTAGCCCTTGATTATTTCACAGCCGTAAAAGATGTTTTTGGGATACGATAATCGTATCAAAATCTTTGATTTTTACGATGCAATCAATATGAATTCAATACGGTTAATAGTGGGCCTGGGCAATCCTGGGCGGGAATATGAAGCGACTCGGCATAATGTCGGGTTTTGGTGGGTGGATACCTTAGCGCAGGATCATCAGCTCAACTTTAAGCAAGAAGCCAAATTCCAAGGCATGGCCGCGCGGGGCATAGTGCATGAACACGAATTGATTTTGCTAAAACCACACACTTTTATGAATCTAAGTGGGCGATCTGTTGCCGCCGTGGCGCAGTTTTACAAAATCCCCCCAGCGCAAATTTTGGTGGTACACGATGAATTGGACTTGCCACCAGGGGTGGCGAAGCTCAAAACAGGCGGCGGACATGGTGGGCATAACGGGCTGAAAGATATTATCGCTCAACTGGGTACCAAAGATTTTTGGCGGTTGCGTATTGGTATTGGTCATCCTGGGGATAGAGCCGAAGTTGCTCACTATGTGCTGCATGCCCCGCGCCGCGAGGAATTAGAGCTGATTGAACCTGCTTTGTGGGACGCACATCGTGTAGCGGATTTGTTGGTGGAGGGCAAAATGGAAGCCGCGATGCAAAAGCTGCATAGCAACAAAGCGCGCTAGCATTTGCCGTGCCGCGCCTGCACAGGTAAAATCTCGCCCCTTCGCGCAGCAAGCGCGGTTTTTAAAATAATTAGGTAAATCAACGTGCGACCGATATTAAAATCTACCAAGCTCAGCAATGTGTGCTATGACATTCGCGGACCTGTGATGGAACGCGCCAAGCAAATGGAAGAAGAAGGACAGCGCATCATTAAGCTCAATATCGGCAATCTTGCGCCGTTTGGTTTTGAAGCTCCCGAAGAAATTCAACAAGATGTGATTCTGAATTTGCCGAATTCATCGGGCTATTCGGATTCCAAAGGGATGTTCGCGGCACGCAAAGCCATCATGCACTATTGCCAAGCCAAGAAAATCGCAGGGGTCACGCTCGAAGATATTTACATCGGCAATGGCGCGTCCGAATTGATTGTCATGGCGATGCAAGGACTGCTGAATACGGGCGATGAAGTGCTCGTCCCCGCCCCTGATTATCCTTTATGGACGGCGGCGGTGACGTTGGCGGGCGGTACAGCACGGCATTATATTTGCGACGAGCAAGCGGAGTGGATGCCCGACATCGCCGATATGCGCAGCAAAATCACGCCCAATACACGGGCGATTGTGATTATCAATCCCAACAACCCCACGGGCGCGCTGTATTCTGACGCATTATTATTAGAAATCATAGCGTTAGCACGCCAACACCAACTGATTATTTTCGCGGACGAAATCTACGACAAAATGTTGTATGACGGCGCGACGCATACTTCTATGGCATCGTTGGCGGATGATGTGCTGTTCGTCACCATGAACGGGCTGTCCAAAAATTACCGTGCGTGCGGTTATCGCGCAGGTTGGATGGTGGTGTCGGGTGAAAAACGCCATGCACAGGATTACATCAACGGGCTGACCATTTTGGCATCCATGCGCTTGTGTTCCAATGTGCCAGGACAATTTGCTATTCAAACCGCTTTAGGCGGCTATCAAAGCATCCAAGACTTAGTCGCACCCAATGGGCGTTTAACCCGCCAACGCGATTTGGCGTACCAATTATTGACCGCCATTCCAGGGGTGAGCTGCGTGAAACCCAAAGCGGGGCTGTATTTATTCCCGCGTTTGGACAGAGAAATGTACCCGATTGAAGACGATCAGCAATTTATTTTGGAACTATTAGAAACCGAAAAAGTGCTGGTGGTGCAAGGCAGCGGCTTTAACTGGAAAACCCCCGACCACTTCCGCGTGGTATTTTTGCCCAACATCGATAATCTAACCGAAGCGATTGGGCGCATCGCGCATTTTTTGGAAAATTACCGCAAGCAGCATAGCAAATAAGCGGTTAGTCGCTAGTCGTTAGTTTTTAGTTAATTAGAGTGGAAAGCTGTGTAGCTATAATTTTTTCAATCTATTCATGTAGATGCACTAAAATTTATACCCCACCAACTAACAACTAACAACTAACAACTAACAACTAACAACTAACAACTAACAACTAACAACTAACAACTAACAACTAACAACTAACAACTAATAACTCAATACCCGATTATTTGTACGTAACCACTTTAAGACTATCCCCACAACTAACCATAAGCAACTGACCATGTTAAACATCAAAACCATCAATGTAGGACTCCTCGGTATAGGCACAGTCGGCGGCGGCACTTTCACGGTATTGCAACGTAATGCGGCTGAAATCAGTCGTCGTGCAGGTTGCCCGATACACATTAGCGTGGTGGCGGATCGTAATCTGGAACTGGCTCAACAAGTGACGGGTGGCGCATGTCGTCTTACCAATGACGCGTTTTCGGTGGTCACGGACCCCGAAGTGGATATTGTGATTGAACTCATCGGCGGCTACGGCGTGGCAAAAGACTTGGTCATGGCGGCTATTGCCAATGGCAAGCATGTGGTGACCGCGAACAAAGCCTTGTTGGCCACCCATGGCAATGAAATTTTTGCCGCTGCCCAAGCCCAAGGCGTAATCGTGGCGTTTGAAGCGGCGGTGGCAGGTGGCATTCCCATTATCAAAGCCGTGCGCGAAGGCTTGGCAGCGAACCGCATCGAATGGATCGCGGGCATTATCAACGGCACAACCAACTTTATTTTGTCGGAAATGCGCGATAAAGGCTTAAGTTTCGCAACGGTGCTGAAAGAAGCGCAACGCCTAGGCTACGCCGAAGCGGATCCTACTTTTGACGTGGAAGGCGTAGATGCTGCGCACAAAATTACGTTATTAGCGTCAATGGCGTTTGGTATGCCCGTGCAATTTGCCCAAGCCCATATCGAAGGCATTTCGACCTTACAAGCCACCGACATCGAATATGCTGAACAATTAGGCTATCGCATCAAGCTGTTAGGCATCACCAAACGTACGTCTGAAGGCGTAGAATTGCGCGTGCATCCTACCTTGATCCCTGCTAAACGCTTGATAGCCAATGTCGAAGGTGCGATGAACGCCGTGTTGGTACAAGGCGATGCGGTCGGTTCAACGCTGTATTACGGCAAAGGCGCGGGTGCAGAACCGACTGCCAGCGCGGTGATTGCTGATCTGGTCGATATTGCCCGCATCCACACCGCAGACCCTAGCAACCGCGTACCGCATCTGGCATTCCAACCTGACCAACTGGTTGATCTGCTGATTTTGCCGATAGCCGAAGTGGTGACCAGCTACTATTTGCGTTTGCGGGTACAAGACAAATCAGGTGTATTGGCCGAAATCACCCGCATCCTCGCCGAAGCCAATATCTCCATTGACGCGATGATCCAAAAAGAACCTAGCGAAGGCGAGGAACAAGCCGATTTAGTCTTGCTGACCCATCAAACCCGTGAAAAAAATATCAATGCCGCGATTGCTCAAATCGAAGCATTGGCGGTTGTAGACGGGAAAGTCGTGAAATTACGTATGGAAACACTGGGTTAATCACCCCTGACTTCCCCCGTTTGCAGGCAATCCGTAAGTCGGGTTTCAACCCGACTGATCACGCGATGTCGGGGGGGGTAAATCCTGACCCACGACGCATCTATACCCCACCCCGCCAAAATCCCCCTTTTATTTTCCGCTGGTCATTTTCCCGTCTGTTCATCAAAACCCCTAGTGGTCGCCAACGCTACAATGTCTTGGGCGCGCTGACCCTGCAAAAAGATAAGGGATTCAGAACCCATATAAATACCATTTATAATGCTTCCATATTGAAAAAACAGAGGTGCTATTTATGAAGACAACAACTTTGGTGCGGAATGGGGTGACTGCGGAAATGGTGGGCTTGATT